>DATGMB010000171.1:0-17088 GCA_035293845.1 Bryobacteraceae bacterium | reverse complement strand
AACCCCGCCCCCTGTTAAACTGAAAGAGCCTCCCCAAAAACATCAATCATGAAATTTGGTGTCATTGTCTTTCCCGGCAGCAATTGCGATCACGACGCGTTTTACGCCGTGGCCAACAACCTGGGGCAGAAGGCGGAATTCGTCTGGCACGATTCCGCCACGCTCGGCGCGGTCGACGCCGTGATCCTGCCCGGCGGATTCGCCTACGGCGATTACCTGCGCTGCGGCGCGATTGCCCGGTTCTCGCCCGTGATGCAGGCCGTCAAGCGCTTCGCCGCCGAGGGCGGCCCGGTGCTCGGCATCTGCAACGGCTTTCAGGTGCTGGTCGAAGCCGGCCTGCTGCCCGGAGCGCTGCTGCGCAACCGCAGCCTGAAGTTCATCTGCCGGGACGTTCACCTGCGCGTGGAGACTTCGCGCTCGCCCTTCACCTGCTCGGCCGAGCGCGGCGAGATCCTGCGCGTGCCGATCGCGCACGGCGAGGGCTGCTACTACGCCGACGAGCGGACGCTTGACGAACTCGAAGCCGAGGACCGCGTGGCCTTCCGCTATCTCGATAACCCGAACGGCTCGCTCCGCGATATTGCCGGCATCCTCAACCGCGAGCGGAACGTGCTCGGGATGATGCCGCATCCGGAGCGGGCCGCCGATCCGCTGATGGGCTCGACCGACGGGCTGACCGTTCTCGCCTCGATGGTCCGGGCGGCGAGCGGGGCGGTGCGCGCATGACGGCGGAGATCACGCCGGACCTCATCGCGCAGCACCAACTCACGCCCGAGGAATACCGGAAAATCGTCGATATCCTGGGGCGCGAGCCGAGCTACACCGAGCTCGGCATCTTCAGCGTGATGTGGAGCGAGCACTGCTCGTATAAGAGCTCGCGCCTGCACCTGAAGAAGCTGCCCACGCGCGGCAAGCTGGTGGTGCAGGGGCCGGGCGAAAACGCCGGCATCATCGATATCGGCGATGGCTACGTGATCGCCTTCAAGATCGAATCCCACAACCACCCGAGCTTCATCGAGCCGTTCCAGGGCGCGGCGACCGGCGTGGGCGGCATCCTGCGGGATATTTTCACGATGGGGGCGCGGCCGGTCGCGGTGATGGATTCGCTGCGCTTCGGCCGGCTGGACGACGCGGCCACGGGCGCGCGCAACCGGCGCATTCTTTCGGGCGTGGTGAGCGGCATCGCGCATTACGGCAACTGCTTCGGCGTGCCGACCGTCGGGGGCGAGTGCATCTTCGAGCCGTGCTACGACGGCAACCCGCTGGTCAACGTCTTCGCGTTGGGCGTGGCGAAGAAGGAAGAGATCTTCTACGCCAAGGCGGCGGGCATCGGCAATCCGGTGATCTACGTCGGCGCGCGCACCGGCCGCGACGGCATCCACGGCGCGTCGATGGCGAGCGCCGAATTCACCGAGGAATCGAAGCAGAAGCGGCCCAACGTGCAGGTGGGCGATCCGTTCATGGAGAAGCTGCTGCTCGAAGCGTGCCTGGAAGCCATGAAGACGGGCGCGATCGTCGGCATTCAGGACATGGGCGCGGCGGGGCTTACCTGTTCCACGTGCGAGATGGGCAGCCGCGGAGAAGTCGGCATCGAGATCGAGCTCGACCGCGTGCCGCAGCGCGAGACCGGCATGACGCCTTACGAGATCATGCTCTCGGAATCGCAGGAGCGCATGCTGCTGGTCGCGGATAAGGGCAGGGAAGAGGAAGTGCTGGCCGTCTTCCGCAAATGGGGCCTCGATGCGGTCGAGATCGGCACGGTGACGGGCGATGGCAAGCTGCGGGTGCGGCAGCACGGCGCGGTGGTCGCGGAAATTCCCAACCGCGAGCTGGCCGACGAAGCGCCGCTTTACGACCGGCCCCATACCAAGCCGCTGCGCCGCGTGCCGCTCGAAGCGCCCCGGCTGCCGGCGGCCGATGTGCAGGCCGCGCTGCCGCGGCTGCTGGCCGCGCCGGACATCTGCTCGAAGCGGTGGATCTGGCAGCAGTACGATTACCAGGTCCGCACGAACACCGTCGCCGGCCCGGGCTACGACGCCGCGATTCTGCGAATTAAGGAGACGGGCACGTCGGTGGCGATGTCGCTCGATGGCAACGGACGATACTGCTACCTTTCGCCGCGCGAGGGCGCACGCCTGGCGGTGGCGGAGGCGTGCCGCAATCTCTCGGTGGTGGGCGCGAAGCCGCTGGCGGCCACGAACTGCCTGAATTTCGGCAACCCGGAGCGGCCCGAGATCATGGCGCAGCTCGTTGAGGCGATCGAGGGCATGGCCGAGGCGTGCCGGTTCTTCGACACGCCGATCACCGGCGGCAACGTCAGCCTGTATAACGAGACGCTGGGCGAAGGCATCTACCCGACGCCGGTGATTGGAATGGTCGGGACGCTGGCGACGGCGCCGCCCATTCCGTCCACGTTCCAAAACGCGGGCCGCACGGTGATGCTGGTGGGCGGCATCGGCACCTCCGACGATACGCGCTTCGGCTCCTCGCAGTACGCCAAGGAGATCGTGGGCAAGCTGTGGGGGCTGCCGCCGCTGCTCGATCTCGAATACGAGCAGCGCGTGCAGTACGCCATCCGGCGCATGATCGCGGAAGGGCTGATCGAATCGGCGCACGACCTGAGCGACGGCGGCTTCGGCGTGGCCCTGTCGGAGTGCTGCTTCGGCCCGGCGGAGATCGGCGCGCAGATCGAGCTGGCAAGCCATCTGCGGCCGGAGGTCCTGATGTTCCACGAGTCTCCGGCGCGGATTCTGGTTTCGACGGCGAATCCCAAGCGGGTGGCCGAGATCGCGCAGAAGCACGAGATCGAAGCGCCGGCCGTGGGCAAGACGATCGAGAATTCGATCGAGATCCGCGAGCGCAGCATCACGCTGGGAAGCTGGGAGATCGCGGCGTTGAAGGCAGCTTACGAGGGTTCCCTGGAGGCGCAGCTTTGACGGCCCCCGATAAATTCCACGAGGAGTGCGGCGTCGTCGCCATTTACGGGCATCCCGAGGCGGCCAAGCTGGCGTACCTGGGCCTTTATGCGCTGCAGCATCGCGGGCAGGAATCGGCGGGCATCTGCACCGCGCAGGAGGACGAGATCCACTGCCACAAATCGATGGGGCACGTGGCGGACATCTTCACCAGCCCGGTGCTGGCGACGCTGCCGGGCGAGCACGCCATCGGCCATACGCGCTACTCCACGGCCGGCGATACCGTACTGCTCAACGCGCAGCCGTTCACGGTGGAGTGCAACAAGGGCTCCGTGGCGGTGGCGCACAACGGCAATATCACGAACGCGGCGGAGCTGCGCGGGGAACTGGAGCGCCGGGGGTCGATCTTTCAGGCATCGAGCGACACCGAGGTGATTCTGCACCTGCTGGCGCACTCCAAGGAGCGGACGCTCACGGGCGCGCTGCGCGAGGCGCTGCTGCAGATTGAAGGCGCGTTCTCACTGGTCTTCCTGGCGCCGGACCGCGTGATCGTGGCGCGCGATGCGCACGGCTTCCGGCCGCTGGCGGTCGGGGAGATGGAGGCGCCGGGCGGCGGCAAGTGCTACGTGTTCGCCTCGGAAAGCTGCGCGTTCGACCTGATCGGCGCGGTGTACCTGCATGAAGTGGAGCCGGGGGAGATGATCTCGGTGGGGCCGGAGGGAATGACGCGGGAGCGCTGGACGCCGGCGGGGGCGCGGGCGCAGTGCGTCTTCGAGCACGTGTATTTCTCGCGCCCGGATTCCATCGTATTCGGGCGCCCGGTGACCGAGTCGCGCGAGCAGATGGGCCGGCTGCTGGCGCGGGAGTGCCCGGCGGACGCCGATATCGTGGTGCCGGTGCCGGATTCGGGCGTGGCGGCGGCCATCGGGTACGCGTCCGAATCGGGGCTGCCGTTCCGCCACGGGTTGATCCGCAACCACTATGTGGGGCGGACGTTCATCGAGCCCTCGCAGGCGATTCGCGATTTCGGCGTCAAGCTCAAGCTGAATCCCGTGCGCCATCTGCTGGAAGGCCGGCGCGTGGTGCTGGTGGATGACTCCATCGTGCGCGGCACCACCAGCCGCAAGCTGGTGCGCATGGTGCGGCAGGCCGGCGCGCGCGAAGTGCACCTGCGGATCTCCTGCCCGCCGACGATCTCGCCGTGTTTTTACGGCGTGGATACGCCGACCAAGGGCGAGCTGATCGCCTCCAGCCACACCATTGAAGAAATCCGCCGTTTTGTGGAGGCCGATACGCTGGGCTATCTTTCGATCCAATCGCTGCGCAAAGCCGTCGGAGACGAGCGGAAGCACGAATACTGCTACGCCTGCTACACCGGGGATTATCCGACCGAGCTGGTGCAGATCGAGCAACTGGCGTCGCGGAAGCGGCGGACGGGCCGGTAGCCATGCGGATTGCGCTGACCGGGCGCGACCTGACGGTCGCGGAGACCGCCGCGGTCGCGCGCGCGCGAACGGCCGATGTCGCGCTGGCTCCCGCGGCCTCGGCGGCCATGGAGCGCTCGCGCGCGGAAATCGACCGGATGGCGGCGGGCGCCGCGGCGATCTACGCCGTCAATACCGGCGTGGGGCTGCTGGCCAACCGGCGGGTTTCGGCCGAGGATCTCGAACAGCTTCAGCGCAACGTGATCCGCTCGCACGCGACCGGCGTCGGCGAGCCGCTGGCGCGGGAGGTGGTGCGGGCCATGATGCTGATCCGTGCCAACGTGCTGGCGATGGGTTTTTCCGGCATTCGTCCGCTGGTGGCGGAGCGGCTCTGCGATCTGCTGAACCGCGGCGTGACGCCGGTGGTGCCGTCGCAGGGAAGCGTGGGGGCCTCCGGGGACCTGGCGCCGCTGGCGCACATCGCGCTGGTGCTCACGGGCGAAGGCGAGGCCGAATTCGAAGGCGCCGTGCTGGCGGGCGGCGAGGCGCTGCGGCGCGCCGGAATCGAGACGATCGCGCTCGCGGCGAAGGAAGGCATCAGCCTCATCAACGGCACGCAGGCGATGCTGGCGATCGGCTGCCTGGAGCTCGAGGCCGCCGAAACGCTGGCCGACACCGCGGACGTGGTCTGCGCCCTGACGCTCGACGCGCTGCGCGGCACGCCGCGGGCGTTCGATCCGCGGATCCACGACGCGCGCCCGCATCCGGGCCAGCGCGCGAGCGCGCAGCGGCTGCGCGAACTGCTGGAGGGAAGCGAGATCCGCCGATCCCACATCGGCTGCCAGCGGGTGCAGGACGCGTATTCGCTGCGCTGCGCCCCGCAGGTCCACGGCGCGGTGCGGGACGCGCTGGCGGAGGCGCGCCGGGTCTTCGCGATCGAGCTGAACTCGGCGACCGACAATCCGCTGGTGTTCGATGGCGAGATTCTTTCGGGCGGCAATTTTCACGGCGAGCCGCTGGCGTTCCAGCTCGATTTTGCGGCGGTCGCGCTGACGGCGCTTTCCGGTATTTCGGAGCGCCGCGTCGACCGGCTGGTGAATCCCGCGCTGAATGAAGAGCTGCCACCGTTCCTGGCGGGCAGCGCCGGCCTTGAATCCGGACTGATGATGGCGCAGGTGACGGCCGCGGCGCTGGTGGCGGAGAACCGCGTGCTGGCGCACCCGGCTTCGACCGGGTCCATCACGACCAGCGGCAACAAGGAAGATTTCGTGAGCATGGGGATGACCTCGGCGCTGAAGTTGCAGCGGGTGGTGCGGAATACGCGCAACGTGCTGGCGATCGAAGCGCTGGCGGCGGCGCGCGCTCTCGATCTGCTGGCGCCGCTCCAGAGCAGCCTGGCGCTCGAAGCCATGCGCGAGCGCATCCGCGCGGTTTCGCCCGCGATCGAGGCGGACCGGCCATTCTACCGGGATATTGCGGCGATCGAGGCGCTGCTTGCGGCGGGCGCGCTGGCGCGCGTTTAGGTTGAATATACCGCCACGCGCGTGACCTCCCGGAAGCCCATGCGCTGGTATAGCCTGTAACCGGCGGGTGTGGATTGCAGGATCACCTGCCGGCCGCCGTGCTCGCGCAGCGCTTCGGAAACGGCGTGGCGCATCACGGCCTCGCCGTATCCGTGGCGCTGCCGGGCGGGAAGCGTGGCGACGTTGTACACGCCGATGACGCCGCCGCCCAGGACGATGGCGGTGGTCGAGACCGGCTCGCCGTCCACGTAGCCGACGTATCCGGCAAAGCCTTCCCAGACCGAAGCGCTGTCGAAAACCTCACGGAACCACGCGAGAGGAACGTGGAAGCACACCGAGCCGATGGAGCAGAAGTCCTCGCGCGTCGGGCCCTGCCGGACGCGCCGGACTTCGATGAGCGGCAGCGGGTGCACCGGCGGCTCGATGCGGTCGGCAACCATGCCGGGCAGGTCGACCGAGTGGCGCAGGCCGTGCCTTTCGAACACCTGGCGGGAGCGGCGGCGCGCAGCGGGCGCCATCAGGTCCTCCGCCACCCAGTAGGCCCACTCGAGGCCGCGCGCCTGGAAGTGCACGGCCGGGACCAGGATGCGCCGCGTGAGCTCGGCGGGGCTCGCGACGGGCTCGGAGAGGAAGGCGGCGTTGAACATCTGGAATGTGGAGCCGGCGGACGCGATGCTCACGCCCTGCAGCTCCCGCAGCTCGCCGGCCGCCCGGCTGGCCGCGATGACGCGGAACGATTCCCGCAGATTTCCGGCGATGCTCGGATACTCCACGCAACTACAGTATGGCGCAGCGCGGGAGCCGGTGGACTATTGCACTTCGTACACGATCGGCGTGAAGTTGATGCGCAGGACGTTCGGATTTTCGAAAGCGACCGGCACGGTGACCGACTGCCCCGGCTGAAGGATTCCATCCGGGAAGCGCAGGACCGGATCGCCCAGCGGCGAGGTCCCGGCCGGGGAATCGAGATTTCCCTCGAAATAGAGCGGGGTGATGCTCGCGTCCAGGTTGTGGAACGCCACCAGGAGAGTGGGGCCGATCGGCGATGAGCCGGTGTTGGTCAGGATCAGCCGTCCGGTATAGATATAGTTGTTCACCCCTGGCCGGTCGAAGTTGTAGTTGTAGACGAAGCCGGTGCTGGTGACGCGCGCCGGGGTGACCTGCTTCCAGGGATCGACCAGGAACTGGAATTGCGCCGATTGCGCGCCGCGGATCGCCGTCAGCGTGGGGAACGCGCGCGGGCCGGGGCTGGAGCCGGTCGAAAGCTGGAGCGTGGCCGGACTGGTGCTGGAAACGGTGGGCTGGCTCAGGGTGTAGCTGACGCCGGCGGGCAGGCCGGAGAGGCTGAGGTTGACCGGCGTGGTGGAATCGGTGGTGATGTTGAAGGCCGTTGGCGCGCCGGGCAGCAGGTTGGCGACGCCGGAAGGGGTGCTTCCGCCGGTCGAGATGGTGAGGTGAATGGAAGAATCGCCCGCAATGGGAGCCACGCAGTCGGCGGCCGCGTTGCTCCACAGTTTCTGCAGCAGAAAGCCCTGGTAGCCGACGTTCGCGGACACGTAGGAGCAGATATCGCCGATTTCGTTGTAATCGCCGCCGGAGGTATCGACCCATCCCAAAGGGTTGATGTCGGGATCGGTCTGGTTCTCGGCGAATTCGTGCTCGAGCACCTGGGTCAGCGCATCGATCGCGACCGGCCCCTGGGTAGCGGTTTCCGTTCCGCAATCCAGGTACGGAATGACGATGTAGCGATAGTGGCCGTTGGGCGATGTCGCATCGTTATGGTAGCCGTAGATCGAACCGCATGCGTTGGCGGCGTTGACGGCGGGAGGGAACATCAGGACATAGACGGTGTTGGCATCGGGGACCGGCAGGGTGGAATTGGCAATCCAGGCGGCGATCTGGTTCCGGATATCGGCGTCGCTCACGCTGGCGGGCGGACCGGGCGTGACCAGTTTCTCGCCGGCGAAAACGCCCTGGCCGATCGTATAGCCGGGGACGGAGTATTCGGAAAGCAGTGACGCGAAGGCGCTGGACGTGCCCACCGTCTGGACGAAGTTGTTGACGTAGCTGCGCTGCGTCAGGCCGTAGCCGGAGCCCCAATACGCCCCCCAATAGATCATATGATAGGACGGGTTGGCTACCAGAGCGCCGCCGTGGTACGGCACGGGGCCGGTGTAGCCGCTGGTGATATCGCCGCGGGGGTTACTTTTACTCTTGGGGCGGTAAGTGCCGCGCAGGCCGGATTGCGCGCGGAGGGCCGGCATGGCCAGCATGCAAAGGACCGCCAGGGCGGCGAGCGGCCGGCGCGCGCGGCGGCCGCTCCAGGCAAACAGCGCGGCGAGCGCGGCGGCGAGCGGCAGCCACTGTGCGGGTTCGGGCGTGGTTACGCTCAGGATGCCCGGGGAACTGCTGTAGTCGATCAGATTCTGCGTGCCATCGGGATTGAAATCCAGCTCAAAGAGCCCGGGCGCGTAGCTGTTGGCGAGCACGAGGTTCGGGCCCGGGCCGAAGGGGACGAACAGGAAGCTGGTGCCGGAATCGGCGGAGGGGTCGTTCGAGAGGCCGGGACCGGAGAAGGCCACCTGGAAGCTCAAAGTGTTGCCGTAGGTGAAGTACTGCATTGTCGGGGCCCAGATTATCCATTGTGGCGCCGGAGCCGAGGTCGCCCGAGACGTCGCCGATGGTGAAGTTGGTGGAGGGGTCGGCCAGGATGCCATCCGTCTGGAAATTCGAGATGGTGGCGGAGAGCAGATCGTAATTGCCGAAACCGCCGTTCAACTGGAAATTCAGGGCGCCCCCCGTGACGCCGCTGATCGAGGAGGTGTCGACGGTCACCTCGAAAACGGTTCCCGCCTGAGCGAGAGGGGTAACTCCCGCGATCAGCAGAGTAAGGACAAGAGTGTTCCTGTAGAGCATGAGCCTCCGAGGCAGCTTGGTTCTATTACTTTGGCGTACTGATGAACTAAGAGGTTAACCGATGCTCCAGTTTGGCGCAATACCGGCTGGTACTGTCTCGAAACAAAGTGCGCCAGCGGTCCGCGCTGGACATAGCAACAGGCGCGGCTATATCCTGGGGCACGCGGGAGGGCGAAATGCGCAACATGATTTCCATTCGCGGCGGCGGAATTCGCGGGATTATCCCGTGCTGCTGCCTGATCGAGCTCGAAAAGCAGCTCGGCGGTGTGACGCGGGATCACATCGATTACTGCGCGGGAACATCGACGGGCGCGCTGCTCACGGCGGCGGTGGCGGCGGGCGTGCCGGCGACGCAACTGCTCACGGTGTACACGCAGCGGTCGAAAGAGATCTTTACGCCAACGGGCGCGGTCGCAGCGGCCAAGCGGGCGTTCGAGGGCTTCATGTACGACCCGCAGCATCTGCGGGACGTGGTGGCGAGCGTTCTGGGACCGGCGGCGGACTGGACGATGAACGATTCTCCGCTCCGTATTATGATTTCGGCCACGGCGATGAACGGGCACAACTGGTACTTTGTCCGCGACAACGCGAAGAACGCGCGGACGACGGGCGCGGTGAAGCTGGTGGACGCGGCGGTGGCGTCGGCGTGCGCGCCGACCTATTTCGACCACTGGACGATCGCCGGCATCCAGGGGCAGACGATGCGGTTTTTCGACGGCGGGGCGGGCGGCACGGCGAATCCGGCGTATGAAGCTTGCGTGGAGGCGTTCGAGTACGACGACCTCGATCCGGCGGAGAGCAACCTGGTGTCGCTCGGGACGGGTTTTTATCCCGCATCGGATACGCCGCCGAGCGGGCTCATCGGCACGATCGGATGGGTGACGAGCACGCTGGTCGACACCTCCGAGGACTGGGTGGATGACGCGGTGGACCGGCAGTGGCCGGGCCTGAGGCAGAACATCAATCCGCAGTTGCCGAGCGAGATCGACGAAGCGGACCTGGCGGCGATTCCGGAGCTGGTGCGGATCGGCGAGCAGTTGGCCGCCACGCTCGACTGGAAGAAGCTGCTGGCCGGCCGGGCGCGCGGGACCGCACAATGACCGTGTCCGCCCCGCGCATCCAAACCCTGGGCCGCGGTCTCTTCCGCGAGCTGATCGGGCGCGCCGGAGAGTCTCCGCGCCGGCGCACGAACTACAATTTTCACGGCGCGATGGAGGAGAATCCGCATCGCTTCCTCAATGTGATGCTGCGCGGCACCTACGTCACGCCGCACCGCCATCTCGACCCGCCCAAGGCGGAATCGTTTCTGGTGCTGGAGGGCGAGGCGGCGTTCTTTGTGTTCGACGATGCGGGCGCGGTCACCCGGACCCACATTCTGGGGCGCGAATGCGTGGGTATCGATATCGGTCCGGGCATCTGGCATTCGCTGGCGGTGCTGACGGATCACGCGGTCTGCTTCGAAGTGAAGCCGGGCCCTTACTCGGCGGCGAACGATAAGGACTTCGCGCCGTGGGCGCCGCGCGAGGGCGATCCCGCGGCGGCGGAGTACCTGGAGCGGCTGCTGGCGCTGGCAGCGGAGGTGAGGCTGTGAGCTGGTTCGCGGTGATTTGCACGCATGGCGGCGCCTGGCAGCCGGGGTTGCCGCTCGAATCGCAAGCGGGATGGGAAGCGCACGCGGCGTTCATGGATCGGCTGGAGGCGGAGAGTTTCGTCGTGCTCGGAGGGCCGCTTGAGGGCACTGAGGATGTGCTCCTGGTCGTGCGCGCCTCGGACCGGGCGGAAATTATGGACCGGCTGGCGGAAGATCCGTGGAGCCGGGACGACCTGCTGCGCGTGAGCCGGGTTTCGCCCTGGACGGTCCGGCTGAATTCGGTTGCGCGGTTCGCATGACATCCGAAACTGCCTGCCGGACCGCTTACGATCCCTTCGCGCGCGGCCGGTTCCCGGTGGGCGTGCGCACCGTCGAGCTCGCGGATGAGGCCCGCGAGTGCGTGTTCCCATGCGAAATCTGGTATCCGGCCGCGGCGGAATTTGCCGGCCGCGATCTGGCGCCGCAGACGTGCGACATCTTTACCGCCGGATCGCGCCCGCCGCAGCGGCAGAGGGCAGTTCGGGACGCGGCGGCGGAGCCGGGGACGCGGCCGCTTGTGGTCTTCTCGCACGCGTGCCTGTTTCACCGGCGCAGCGCGAGCTATCTCTGCACGCACCTGGCGAGCCACGGATATGCGGTGGCAGCCATGGACCATTCCGAAGCCGTGTCGCCGCTGCTGGCCGGCCGCCCCGGCGACACGCCCGAGCAGAAGGCGGCGCGCATCGACGGCATCGTTCGGAGCCGCGTGCCGGACGTGCGGCTGCTGCTCGATCGGGTGCTGGGAGGCGCCGCTCCGGGAATCGCGGCCGATCCCGCGCGCATCGGCATCGTGGGGCACAGCCTGGGCGGATGGACGGCGCTGGCCGCGCCGGACTCCGACCCGCGCATCGGCGCCGTGGTCGCGCTGGCGCCGGGCGGCAGTTCGCGGCGGAGAGCGGGCATTTTGCCGCTCGAACTCGAGTTCCGCTGGGGCCGCGACGTTCCGACGCTCTACCTGGTGGCGGAAAACGATGCCGCGCTGCCGCTCGACGGAATGTACGAGCTGTGCGAGCGCACGCCGGCAACCCGGCGGATGGCGATCCTGCGGCGCGCCGACCATGGGCATTTTTTCGATGAGGCCGAGCGCGAGCATGAAGCCTTCCGTGGGGCGCCGATGCCTCCCGAGCTGACGGACATGCAGCGGGAAATGCGCCCCTTCGCCGAGCTGTGCCCGGCGGAGCAGGCACACCGTTTCACGGCCGGCCTCGCTCTCTGCCATATGGATGCCTGGCTGCGCGAGGATCTCCGCGCGCGCGAATTCTGGCGGGGCGACTGGGCCGGCGAACTGGCCCGGCGCGGAGTGGAGATTCTGGCGCCGCTCGGGTAAATGACGGTGCTGCCTGATGCGGCGCCTGTCCACCACCACACAGGGAATGTAGGACTACTGCGAGCGAACCGACGTTTGCCGCGATTCCGGACCTTGCGTACTTACCTTTTGACCCCTTAAGTTTGAATTACGCGAGAGGCGAATGCAGCTTACGCGCCACTTCAGCTACCTGTTGCGTTGTGTACGTGAGAGCGGATCATGGTGAAAAATATACTGATTACAGGTGGCGCGGGATTCATCGGCGCGCACGCCGCCAACGAGTTGCTCGCGCACGGCTATGCCGTGAGGGCATTGGATAGTTTAGTGCCGCAGGTCCACGGCCCCGAAAGACGCCGCCCTGAATATCTTTCCCCTGAAGTGGAGTTACTCATCGGAGATATCCGTGACGCGGAAGTGCTGGCTCGCGCGCTCCACGGCATCGACGCGGTGATCCATCTGGTGGCTCTGGTGGGCGTCGGCCAGAGTATGTACCGGATCGGCGAATATACCGCGGTGAATAACTTGGGAACCGCGGCGCTGTGGGAGGCGCTGAGCACGCATCCGGTCGAGTGCGTGGTGGTGGCGTCGAGCATGAGTATTTACGGCGAGGGTCTCTACCGCGACGCGCAGGGCCGGATCCGCGAGGCGCGGCCGCGCCCGCTCGAACAATTGAAGCGCGGCGATTGGGAGGTCTACGACGAGGAGGGGCGCCGCCTCACCCCGGTGGCGACGCCCGAGGAGAAGCGGCCGGCGCTCGCTTCCGTCTACGCGCTTTCCAAGTTCGACCAGGAGCGGATGTGCCTGATGCTCGGCGGCGCCTATGGAATTCCCGCCGTGGCGCTGCGCTTCTTCAATACATACGGCCCGTACCAGGCGCTCTCCAATCCGTACACCGGCGTGCTGAGCAATTTTGCTTCGCGTGTGCTGAACGGCAATCCGCCGCTGATTTACGAAGACGGCCTGCAGATGCGGGACTTCGTGAGCGTCTACGATGTCGCCCGCGCCTGCCGGCTGGCGCTCGAAACGCCGGCGGCGGCCGGCTGCGCGTTTAACATCTCGAGCGGCGAGCCCATGACGGTCCGGGAGGTCGCCTTGCGGACGGTACGCGCCATCGGCCGGGGCGATATCGAACCCGCCATTACGGGCAAGTATCGCGCGGGCGATATCCGCCATTGCTTCGCGGATATTTCGCGGGCGCGCGAGGTGCTCGGGTGGACGCCGCAGGTGACGCTGGAGCGGGGGCTGGAGGACCTGGCGTGCTGGCTCGAAGGCCAGACCGCGGTGGACCGGGCGGTGGAAGCGCGCGCCGAGCTGGCGGCGCGGGGGCTCATGGTATGAAACGGACCGCCAGGAATGGCAACGGCAGCGCGCGGCGCGGGCCGCGGATCGGGCTGGTCGAGTGGTTCCGGCCCGGCGAATACGAGCGCGTGGAGACGGTGCTGGCGGATCTGCGGGCGCTGGGGGTCCGCGACCTGCGCACACGAATCTGCTGGGCCGACTGGTACACGTCGGAGGGCGACGGCTGGTATGCATGGCTGCTGCCGCGCCTGGCGCGGGATGTCCACATCCTGCCGTGTTTCGTGTATACGCCGCCTTCGCTGGGGGTGGTCCCGAAATTCTCCTCGCCGCCGCAAACGCCGAAAGCGTACGCCGATTTCATCGACGTCATGATCACCCGCTTCGGCGAATTCTTCGACTGGGTGGAGCTGTGGAACCAGCCCAATCACCTGAATGAGTGGGATGTCCGCATGGACCCGGGCTGGAGCATCTTCAGCGAGATGATCGGCGGCGCGGCGTACTGGGCGAGGACGCGCGGCAAGAAGACCGTGCTCCCCGGCCTCTGGCCCGCCGATCTCGACTGGCTCGACCTGATGCACGCGCGCGGGGTGCTGGCATATATCGATGCCGTGGGCGTGCACGGCTACCCCGGAACGTCCGAGTTTGAATGGCGCGGGTTCGAGCGGGAGGCCGGCGCGGTGCGCGAGCGGCTGGCCGCGCTCGGCGTCAAGCCGCAATTGTGGATCACGCAGGCGGGGTTCTCCACGTGGCGCGGCGAGGAGAGCGCTCAGGCGCGCGCGTTCGTGGAGGCGCTGGATGCGCCCGTCGACCGCGTGTACTGGCACGCGGCGCAGGACCGCCATCCCGACCCGGCGGGTATCGATTCGTTCCACTCCGACGAGCGCGAGTACCACTACGGGTTGAAGCGGGCGGATGGCAGTCCCAAGCTGCTGTTCCGCATCTGGGCGGAGGGCGGACTGGATGCCGTCCGCGAGAGCATCCGCACGGACGATCGCCACCGACCCGGCGGCCGCCGGCAGAAGCACGTACTGATCACGGGCGGCGCGGGTTTCATCGGCGCGAATCTCGCGGATCGTATTCTGACTTCGGGCCGGTCCGTGCTGATCTACGACGACCTGTCGCGCCCCGGCGTCGGGCAAAACCTGGACTGGCTGCGCCAGCGGCACGGCGAGCGCGTGCGGGTGGAAGTCGCGGATATCCGCAACCGCCAGGCGCTGCGCGGCGCGGTGCGCTCCGCCGAGCAGGTGTTTCATTTCGCGGCCCAGGTGGCGGTGACGACGAGTCTTCAGGATCCGCTGCACGATTTCGAGGTCAACGTCGGCGGGACATTGAACCTGCTGGAGGAGATCCGGGCGCTGGAGAGCCCGCCGCCGCTCCTTTTTACATCCACTAATAAGGTGTATGGCGGGCTTGCCGACCTGGAGCTGGAGAAGAATGGCACGCGCTACCAGCCGCTCGACGCCGCCGTGCGCACCGGCATCAGTGAGGACCGTGCGCTCGATTTCCACAGCCCGTACGGCTGTTCGAAGGGCGCGGCGGATCAGTACGTGATCGATTATGCCCGCACGTTCGGCTTGCCGGCGGTGGTTTTCCGGATGAGCTGCATCTACGGGCTGCACCAGATGGGCACGGAAGACCAGGGATGGGTGGCGCACTTCCTGATCCAGGCGATCGAAAACAAGCCGCTGGTGCTTTATGGAGATGGGCTGCAGGTGCGCGACATTCTGTTCGTCGACGATCTGGCCGACGCTTTCCTGCTGGCGCAGGCGAATATCCACACGCTCTCGGGTCAGGCGTTCAACATCGGCGGCGGGCTGGGAAATACGATCAGCCTTCTGGAGCTGCTGGAGATCATTGCCGCGCTGCGCGGCGAAAAGCCGGAGGTCCGGTTCAAGGATTGGCGGCCGGGCGACCAGCGCTACTACGTTTCGGACACGCGGCGGTTCAAAGCCGCCACAGGATGGGCGCCCAAGGTCAATGTGCGCCAGGGAGTGGAGCGGCTGTATCACTGGCTGCTCGAAACGCGCGGCCTTCCGGCGCCGCAACTGATGGTGGCCAGCGGAGGGTTCCATGCGCTTTGCGCTCATTAACCCGCCCTGGAGTTTCGAAGGCAGCATCTATTTCGGATGCCGCGAGCCGCACCTGCCGCTCGAGTACGGGTACGCGAAAGCGCTGCTCGAAGCGGCCGGGCACGAGGCGGAGATCATCGATGCGCAGCTCGACGGATTCACGCTCGAAGGCGTACGCGAGCGGGTGGCCGATTTCCGCCCGGACGTGACGGTGGTTACGACGGCTCCCAGCTATCTTTTCTGGCGGTGCGCGCCGCCCGAATTGCGCGTGCCGCTCGAAACGCTGCGGGCGATCCGGGATATCGCGGGGTTCACGGTGGCGGTCGGGCCGCATGCCTCGACGACACCTGCGGCGACGCAGCGCAAGCTGGGTGTGGATGCGGTGATCGTGGGGGAGTGCGAGGAGTTGCTTGCGGCCGTAAGGAGTCAGGAGTCCGGAGTCAGGAGCCAGGCGGCTCCTCATGCGTCCGATATGTCGAAGCTGCCGGCGCTACACTGGCCGCGCGAGACCATCGCGCGGCACCGGCATCACCACCATCGCTTCGATTCGCAGCCGCCGGTCCCGGGCGCTGAAATGGAGACCTCGCGTGGCTGCCCGTACCACTGCACCTTCTGCGCGAAGGACAACTTCCGCAACGGCTTCCGCCGGCGGCCGCTGCCCGCGATCGCCGAGGAGCTGGACGGGCTCATCGCCGCCGGGGCGGGGTACGTATATTTCATCGACGAGATTTTCCTGCCCTTCCGCGATGTGCTGGAGCTGATCCGCGAGCGCGGGATCGCGTTCGGTATCCAGACCCGGATCGACCTCTGGAGCGAGGAGATGATCGACCTGCTCGGCGAGGCCGGCTGCGTGTCGATCGAAGCGGGCGTCGAAAGCATCACCGAGGAAGGCCGCAGCGCGCTCGATAAGAAGTGCAAAATCTCGACCGCGGAGATTGCGGCGCGGCTGATCCATGCCAAGCGGCGGGTGCCGTTCGTGCAGGCCAATTTGCTCGATTCCCAGGACGACGATCCGGCCGAAGTGGAGGCGTGGCGCGCGAATCTGATCGCCAACGGCGTGTGGGCCAACCAGCCGGTGCCGCTGTTTCCGTATCCCGGCTCGCCCGAATACACGCGGCGCTGGGGCGCGCCGGACGACGACGCCTGGGAGCGCGCGCACGATTTCTATCTCGGCGCTTTCCAGGATTTCAGCGATATTCAGGAGCGGCGGCCGCTGCCGCTGGTGCAACTGGAGCGATGATCCGGCGCATTCTGATGACCGGCGATACGGCCGGCGGTGTCTGGACCTACACGATGGAGCTCGCCGAAGCGCTGGGCGAGCACGGTATTCACGTCGTGCTGGCCGCGCTGGGCGGTCCGCCTTCGGCCGAACAGCGCCGGGAAGCCAACCGCATCCCGAATTTGGAGTTGTTGGCCAGCGATTTCAAGCTGGAGTGGATGGACGACCCGTGGCAGGATGTGGCCGCTTCGGGCCGATGGCTGCTCGATCTCGAGGAGCAGTACGCGCCGGATGCGGTCCACCTGAATTCCTACGGCCACGGCGCGCTCGCCTGGAGCGCCCCCACCGTGGTGACAGCGCACTCCTGCGTGCTTTCCTGGTGGCGCGCGGTGCGCGGCGGCGATGCGCCGGCAAGCTGGGACCGGTACCGCGCCACGGTCACGGAGTGCCTGCGGGCGGCCCATGTAGTTACGGCCCCTTCGCGGGCCATGGCGGCAGCCCTGGCGGAACACTACGGTTTCGAGGATTGCCGCGTGATTCCAAACGGACGCAGCGGCGCCCGTTTCCGGAGAGCGGAGAAAGAGGCAATGGTGCTCGCCGCGGGGCGCCTCTGGGATGAAGGCAAGAACATCGCCGCGGTGGCGCAGGCGGCGCGGTCGCTGCGGTGGCCGGTCTACATTGCGGGCGAGCATTGCCACCCTGCGGGCGGAGAGGCGCGGTTCGCGGGCTGCACGCCGCTCGGCCGGCTGGGTCCGGAGGCGCTGGCCGGGTGGTACGCGCGCGCGGC
>DATGMB010000170.1:0-11632 GCA_035293845.1 Bryobacteraceae bacterium | reverse complement strand
GCGCCCTTCAAGCCAGGTTCGGTCTCCACTACCGTCAAATCCACCGTGGCCGGCAACTCCACGCTGATCGGCTTGCCTTCGTAGAATTCGACCGTCACCTTCAGTTGCGGAATCAGGTACTGCGTCGCGTCGCCGAGCAGGTCCTTCATGAGGTGCATC
Source organism: Bryobacteraceae bacterium (assembly GCA_035293845.1). Taxonomy (GTDB): domain Bacteria; phylum Acidobacteriota; class Terriglobia; order Bryobacterales; family Bryobacteraceae; genus DATGMB01. Next base: position 11,473 of record DATGMB010000170.1, on the reverse strand, counting down.
TGCTCGTAAGTTTCGGTATTCATGAAATAGAAGTACTCGCCGTCGTCGTACAGGTACTCCATTTCGTGCTCCTCGAGATTCGCCTTCTCGACGCGGTCTTCCGAGGAGAACCGGTGCTCGATCATCGTCCCGCTGCGCAGGTTCCGCATACGCGCCTGCACGAAGCCGCGCAGGTTGCCGGGCGTCCGGTGCGTCATGCTGAAAACCGAGAAAAGGTCGTTATTGAACTTGATCACCATCCCGGGGCGCAGTTGTGTTGCTGAAATCATTCAAACCTCAATTGTTTGGAGTCGAACCCTCAGTATAGCAGGGGATCGGGGATTGGGGATCGGGGATCGCGGGGGGAGCTGCTGGGAGCACCGCGACTCCGTCGGCATTGCTTTTTCAACATTTCGGCACGTTATGTAACACTCCCAATTCCCTGCCCCCAAGCCCGCATCCCTTTTGCTTGCATCCTGCGCCGCCTCGGGTTAATCTATACTATCTCTATCATGATTGGGACGATCATGCAGGACCGGGAAGTTCTTGAAGCTCAGCACGAAGCAGTTGTGCGCGAGGAAATCGAAACCTTCCGCCGCCGCGCCGAACAATTCCTGGCCGGCGAGATCACCGAGGACGAATTCCGTCCCTTCCGGCTCAAACACGGCATCTACGGCCAGCGCCAGGCCAGCGTCCAGATGGTCCGCTGCAAGATTCCCGGCGGCGCCCTGACGGCCCGCCAGGTGGAGCAGCTCGCGCGCGTGGCAGAAGAATTCGGGGGCGGCCGCGGCCACCTGACCACCCGCCAGAATATCCAGTTTCACTTCGTGCCGCTGGCCCGCGTCCCGGATCTCATGCATCTCCTGGCGGATGTGGGACTTACCAACCGCGAAGCCTGCTACAACACCGTCCGTAATGTCACCGCCTGCCCCTGGGCAGGCATTGCCCCGGATGAGGTCTTCGACGTCAGGCCGTACGCCCAGCGCACCGCCTACGCGCTGCTGCGCAAGGACCTTACCGGCAACCTCCCCCGCAAATTCAAAATTACGTTCGACGGCTGCGCCGGCTCCGACTGCACCCACAGCGCCATGAACGATATCGGCCTCAAGGCCGTGATCCGCGACGGCCGGCGCGGCTTCCGCATGATCATCGGCGGCGGTCTCGGCCCGCTGCCTACCGAAGCCCAGCTCCTCGACGAATTCGTTCCGGAGGAGCGGCTGCTCAACCGAATTGAAGCCGTAATCCGCGTTTTCAACCGCTACGGCAACCGCAAAAACAAGAACACGGCCCGCTTCAAGTTCGTCATGCGCGATCGCGGCATGGAATGGGTGCGCGCCGAAATCGAGAAGGAATACGCCGATATCCTGGCCAATGGCGGCATTGCCTGGCCGGAGACGGTGCCCGAGGGCTTCGGCGCGTTCCGATCCCAGCCGCAGCCCCTCGGCTCGGGCGACCTGCTGCCGGTCCTCGGCGCCCAGCGCTCGCCGAATCCGCAGTATGACGCCTGGCTCGAAACCAACGTGCGGCGTCAGAAGCAGTCCGGCTATGCCGCCGCCACGGTGCGGGTCGAGCAGGGCAATCTGACGACCGCCCAGCTCTGCGGGCTGGCCCGCATCGCCGCCACATCCGGCGACGGCATCGTGCGCGTCACCATCGACCAGAATCTGGTGCTTGCGTATATCCCCCTCGCGCGTCTGCAGCGCGTCCACGCGGCTCTCGAAGAGATCGGCCTGGGCGCGCCGCATGCGCACGAGATCGACGACGTAGTCACCTGCCCTGGCGCGTACTCCTGCAATCTCGCGCTCACCAAGACCATGAACCTGGGCGCGGCGCTCACCGAAGTCCTGAAAGGCTACGACGACCCGCAGATCCGCCGCCTCACGATCAAGGCCAGCGGCTGCCCCAACGCGTGCGGCCAGCACTGGATCGGCGATATCGGGTTCTACGGCAACGCGCGCAAGATCGAGGGCAAGGAAGTGCCTTTCTACCAGATGCTCCTCGGCGGCGGCTATGACGAGCAGGGGATGCTGCGCTTCGGCCTCGCCATCCAGTCCATCCCCGCGCGGCTTGCGCCGGACGCGGTCACGCGCGTTCTCGACCACTTCCTCGCCAACCGCGGGGAGGGCGAAACCTTCCGGCAGTACGTCCTGCGGCACAAGGTCGAGACCTTCCGCGAGCTCACCCGCGAATTTGCCAAACCCGCCGAGCTATTCCCCGAGATCTACCAGGACTGGGGCGACAACGAAGCCTTTTCCCTGAAGCTCGGCCGCGGCGAGTGCGCGGCGTAAGGACACACACAGAAGAGCACCGCCGCGCACTTTGACTTCTGACTCCTGTCTCCTGACCCCCTACGGGCCAAAGATGTTATCGTGCGGTAGATGCGCGTCCTCATCAGTGTCACTGACAAAACCGGGATCATCGATTTCGCTCACGGCCTGAGCAGCCTCGGAGCGGAGATCATCTCCACCGGCGGCACCGCGCGGATGTTGCGGGAAAATGGCATCGCCGTCCGCGATGTCTCCGACGTCACCGGCTTCCCCGAGATGCTCGACGGCCGCGTCAAGACGATGCACCCCAGGATCGCGGGCGGCATCCTCGCGCAGCGCGCGCGCCCGGAGCACATGCAGGCCATCGCGGAGCACGGCATCGCGCCCATCGATATCGTGGTGGTCAATTTGTACCGCTTCGAAGAGGTGGCCGCCAAGGCCGGAGCGCGGCTCGACGAGCTGATCGAGAACATCGATATCGGCGGCCCGACGCTCATCCGTTCCGCCGCCAAGAACCACCAGGATGTGGCCGTCGTCGTTTCGCCCGCCGATTACCCGGCCATCCTCGAGGAACTGCGGCAACGCGGCGGCCTCTCGCCCGAGACCAAATGGGCGCTGGCGAAGAAGGCCTTCCGAACGACCGCCGATTACGACGCTGCCATCAGCGCCCGCCTCGCGCAGGTGGGCGCGGACGGTCACGAATTGCCGGCCGAACTCGCGGTGCGCGCTCCGAAGCTGATGGATCTGCGCTACGGCGAGAACCCGCACCAGGCCGCCGCCCTGTACGGCCGCCGCGGCGCGGGCGTGGCCGGAGCCGAGCAACTGCAGGGCAAGGAGCTGTCCTACAACAACCTGGTGGATCTCGACGCCGCCTGGCAGCTCGCCTGCGAATTCTCCGCGCCGGCGGTGGCCCTCATCAAGCACACCAATCCCTGCGGCGTCGGCGAGAACCCGTCGCTGGCCGAGGCCTGGCGGAAGGCCCTCGAATGCGATCCGGTGTCCGCGTTCGGAAGCGTGGTGGGAATCAATCGCGAAATCGACGAAGACACTGCCAAAGAAATCGCCAAGCTGTTCGTCGAAGCCATTGCGGCGCCCGCTTACTCCGAGCCTGCCCTCGCGATCCTCGCCTCCAAGAAGAACCTGCGGCTGATGCGCATCGCGCCGGGTCTCGATCGCCTGGTGGTCAAATCGATTTCCGGCGGCTACCTGGCGCAGACAGCCGACCGTGCCGTGCTCGACCGCTCGCAGTGCGAAATCAAAACGCAACGCGCTCCCTCGGACGAAGAATGGCGCGGCCTCGAGTTCGCCTGGAAGGTGGTGAAGCACGTCAAATCGAACGCGATCGTCTACGCGCGCGCAGGCCAGACGGTAGGCATCGGCGCCGGGCAGATGAGCCGCGTCGATTCCGCCAAGCTGGGAGCCATGAAGGCGGTGCTCCCCCTCGCAGGCACAGTCGTCGCCTCCGACGCCTTCTTTCCTTTTCCGGACGGCGTCGAGGAAGCGGCAAAAGCCGGCGCGACGGCCATCATTCAGCCGGGAGGCTCGAAAGGCGATGGTGACGTGATCACCACTGCCGATCGCCTCGGTCTGGCGATGGTCTTTACCGGCGTCCGGCACTTCCGCCATTAGGGCGGGCTATAGGCCGGCGTCCGCCTCAGCTACTGCACGTAGAGAGTGATGACGTTGCTGGCCACGCCGCCCACCTGCACGCTCAGGTTGACCGTTCCCGCAGGCGTGCCGGGCGGAACCACCACATTCACCTGATACAACCCGGCCGCGGTGGGAGTAAGACCGGCAAAGAGCGGCTGCACGTCCGTCGCGAAGAAGCCGAAGCCGAATGCCACGCTCGTGATCGGCGTGACGCTGGCCAGTGGGTTCGATGGAGCCGCGGTGCCCGCCGTAACCGCGGGACTCGTCGCGCCGAAGCCGATGCCGTACACCGTCAACGCATCGCCCACGTGCGCGGGATGCGCGGCGGAGTTGATGCTGTAATCCTGGTTCACCGTGACCAGCAGCCGCGGCGCGCGCGGGGCAATATTCACCGAGGCCAGATTGCTGATGCTGCCATCGTCCCGCTTTACCTGCACCAGCGCGGTACCGGTGGGCACATCGTATGGCAACTGGAAGGCGATCTGGCCATAGGACGTGTAGAAGAGCGGCACCGCGTTCCCGTTCACCAGAACACTGGTTCCGCCGGCCGCGGTTGGCAGCGGCGGCGCCGCGGAGGTCAGCGGGCTGAACGACAACTGCTCGCCTTTGACGACGAGAATATCGCCCTGCGCCACCGTGTCTCCGGGGACGAATGTCGCATTATCCAGCACGCCCTGGTAGTAGATCAGCGGATTGCCCTTGGGGACGATCTGCAAGTCGATCGGCACCGTCACGGTATCGTTGGCGGCATTGGAGGCGAAGGCCAGCGATCCGGGATAATCGCCAGTGGCGAGGCCGGTCGGGTCGATCGAGTAATATCCCGGCACGACGCCGTAGCCTGGGACATTGTCGGGCTTCAGCCAGGAGCCTGTAATCGTGGGCGCCTGTGCCGTGAGCGTCCCCTGGCCGGCATTATAGAGCACCACGTTCGCTGAGAACGGATACGTCAGCGGCGGCGCGCCCTGCGCCAGCCGGATCACCAGCCCATCCGGCGCCGGCTGCGGAGCGAAGGTCGCCGTGGTGGCGGATGCTACTGCGATCGGCTGCGTCGTCAACTGCATGGTGACCGGGATGGTCTGGTTATCGGCCGGATTCGAGCCGCCCGTAGTCGTGACGGTGCCGTTGTACGTTCCCGGTGACATCGTGGCCGGCGGCTGCAGGTGGATGGTGTACGGGTAATTAAACCGGAAGCTGCCGCTGCCGTCGACCGAAAGCGCCAGCCAATTGGCGCCGTCCTGCGTGGTCACGTGAGAATTGAGATAACTCGAAGCCGCAAAGTGCACATCGCGCGTCCTGCCGGGGGCTGCGTACACGTTCACCCCGCCGACGCGCACCGTGACCACCACCGTTTGCGGCGCATCGATTGTCGATGCATCGCCGCTGACCGTCACGATGGCCGAGGATGTCCCCTGGGGCAGTCCGGCCGTGTTGATCGTGAACTGGATCGGAATGCAGCTCGCGGCGGCGGTCGTCGTCACGCACTTCCGCGCCGCGCCCGGCAAGGCAGACACCCATGGCTGCGAGGAGGAAACCGCCAGCGAAAGCGTGCCATCGCCCAGGTTATACGCTTCGAGCGTCTGGGTGTTCGTAGGCCCGGCGGCGGCAACCTGCACCGGTCCCACCGTGCTGCTGACCAGCCGTAGCATCGGAGCCGCATTCAAAAGAGAGGAAAAAGAAGTTACAAGTACAGCGAGGAGACCGGCAGATGTCTTCAGACCCACTCAAGCGCACCCTTCTTGTAGGCCCATACGTAGCCCACTACGAGAATCGCGAGAAAGACAGCAACTTCCCAGACGCCGAACCAACTCAGTGCACGGTACCGTACTGCCCACGGAAATAGGAAAATCGTTTCCACGTCGAAGATCACAAACAGGATCGCGATGATGTAGAAGCGCACCGTGTAACGTCCCCGCGAATCCGAGGCGGCTTTGATGCCGCACTCATAGGCTTCCAGCTTGGCCAGGAAAGGCGCCGACGGACGAATCAGCTTCGCGACCAGTATCGTCACGACGGGAAAGAGGATAGCCACCACCAGAAAGATGAGGATGGGGATGTAGCCGTCCGGCATGCGAACAACTATATCACGCCGAAAGTTTGCTGGGACACCTTTTCCACCCTGCCGCGAACGGTCCAGCGGAAGCTGGCTTCGACTAGGGTAAATCCCTGATCTCCGGGAGCATCGTACCACGCGTCCCGGAGCCGTGTACCGGTACGCCGGGAGCGTACCGCAACACCACCAGTACCTTTGCTTTCATTGACTTGTGAGCCTTCGCACCCTAACATGAACTCGATGCCGAGCAATCTCGCCTGCCGATCTCGACAGGACCGAAACAGAACGGAATCGCACACTGCCGCAGCGCGGTGGGCCTCCGTGGCGCAGTGCTGCCTCGCGCTCTTCGCCCTGGCGCTGCTGCCTGCTCCGGCGCACGCCAATACATACCTTTTCAGCGTTCAGGGCACCGACATTCTGAACGCGATTGCCAACACCGGCAGCGACCCCAATACCAGCTCGGATGCGTATTTCTCCATCTTTCTTCAGCCCGCGCTGAGCAATTTTACGTTCACCTCCGAGACCGGGCCCAACCCGACGGCTCCGACCGATCCCTGGACGGCTACGACGATCGTCGATTACGCCGACCTCGGCAACAGCAGCCCCTTTGCGCAGTTTTCGAAAGGCCAGAACCAGACCCAGGTGGCGGTCCTCAGCAATGCATACGGCACCTGCTCCTCGAACTGTACGCAGAGCCAAAACATTTTTTACAACACCACTTACTCGGATACTTACAAATGGCCGATCGGCTGGGGCACGGTCACGGGATCGGTCAAGGATATCCTGCCGCAGACCGACACGTTCCAGTTCACGATCACCACGACCCAGGCCCTTTCCGGCATGGTCACGGTGAACGGCGTCGCGGAGGCAATCCACTCGCAAAGCAGTCTTTCGGATAGCCAGCCCAAGACCGAGGGCGATATTACGTTTTCCCTCTCGGTTACGCCGCTGGCGTCGACTCCGGAACCGGACACGGTCATTCTCCTCGCAGCAGGCGCGTTCTTCCTGCTGATTGGCAGAAAATCGCTCAAACGCAACTCTAGATAATTTCGCAATTGAACATGCTGAAAGCAGCCAGACTCTACTCGTACGCCCTCACGCTCGCCGCAACGCTCGGCTCGGCCTTTGTGCTCTCCACGCCGGCATCCGCGCAGACTTGCAGCGCTTGCGCCGCCGTCTCGATTCCGCCGACCCCCGTGCACGCCGTGGTCTCCCCGAATTCGAATCCGCAGATCACGGACGCTTCGACCGGCTGGGGCGAGTTCTCGATCAAGATTTCGCCATCTTCCACCGGAGCCGCGCTGCCGGCGCAATTGCCGGCCGGGAATTACCAGGGATGGTGCGGCACGGTGCAGACCGACCAGGCGGGACAGACGCCCGATTTCACGGCGTCCACAAGCCTGGGGAGCACGAATCCTCCGATTACCAGCACGGTGTTGGGCGAGTTGATCTACCTGCTGAATCACAAGCAGGGGACCGTCGCCGACGTGCAGGAAGCGGTCTGGACGATTCTCACGCCTTCTCGCGACGCCTACCTGCTGGCCAACGGATTCACCACCGCCGATGCGATGTATCAGGCCGCGGTCCTGAACTTCGCCAGCTATACCCTGCCCGCGGGCGGCATTTATCCCGTCGTTCTGCTCTCCAACAACAACGGTGTGCAGAACATGCTCGTCGAGACGATTTACGGCGGCTCCATCGGCGACCGGGTCTGGCTCGATACCGCGACCCCGCAAACCGGATACGCCGGCGCCGGCGGCATCCAGCAGTTCAACACCTTCCCCAATCCGCCCTCGCCGTATCAACCCGGTATCAACGGCGTCACCGTGAAGCTGCTGGACGCGAGCGGCAATCTTCTCGCCACCACCGTTACCGGTCCGTCCCCCGTCAACTACCCGTATCTACCTCCCCAGACCAATGGTTGGTATCAATTTACCGGCCTCGGCAACTCGACCAATTATCAGGTCGCGATCGACACCACCCAGCCGGCGCTGGCGGGCACGGCGCCGTCACCGGCACTGCAGGGCGGGAATACCGCTACCGACAGCAATGCGAATCCCACCACCGTCGTCCTGCCGCTCGGGACAACCAACCCGGCGGTCGACGAGACCAACGACTTCGGATTCACCGGCGCACCGCCGATCAGCTATAGCTGCCCCTCGAACGTCGGCTGGCCTTACATTTCCTATTCATCCTACGTGCCCGTGACAGGCGGCAGCGGGACTTTTTCCTTCTCGGCGACCGGCCTGCCGCCCGGGCTGAACCTCAACGCCAGCACCGGACGTATTTCCGGCACGCCGGCGGGCGCCGACTCCGGCACGTATAACGTTTCGATCACGGCCACCTCCGGCGGCCTGAGCCAGACCTTTAGCTGCCCCATCAACATCCGGCCCCAGCCGCTTTCCGTGAGCTGCGCCAGCGGGAACGGACAGGTCGGCGTGGCATACTCGTCGGGGATCTCCGTAACGGGCGGTACCGGCATTTACTCGTTCAAGCTGACCGGCGGTGCGCTGCCCGACGGACTCATCTTGAACCCTGCGACCGGCGCGATCACCGGAGTCCCAACCGCGGCGGGATCGTTCAACTTCACCGTGCTGGTGCAGGATTCGAGCGGCAGCTCGGCCTACAGCCAGGTGCAGAACTGCAATATCACGATTGCACCCGCACTTCCGACGCTGACCTGTCCGGCCGCCACGGCCACCAACGGCTCGCTGTACACCTCCTACCTGTTGGGTAACGGCGGCACGCCGCCTTATACCATCCAGCTCACCAGCGGCTCCCTGCCCAAGAACCTGGTGCTGACCTCGACCGGCTCAACGGCCGGGCTGATCACCGGTCAACTGGTGCAGTCGGGCACCTTCAACTTCACGGCACAGCTCACGGATAGCAGCTCGCCCGCGAACACCGCCACCGCGAGCTGCAGTATCGCGGTCGGCGCCAATTTTACGGTCGGGTGTCCGCAATCCGTGGCGGTGGCGGGCGCGGCTTATAATTCCTCGGCCGTAGTAACCGGCACTTTCGGAGTGCTGGCATTCGCCGTCGCTTCGGGCGCGCTGCCGCCCGGCCTGACCCTCAATCCCGCGACAGGCGCGATCACGGGCACACCGACCACGCCCGGCACCTACACCTTCACCATCTCGGCAACGGACACCACGGCGGTTCCCGCCGCCACGGTGACGTCCACCGGCTGCAGCATCACCGTGGTCGCGCCGCTCACGATTGCTTGCGCGGCCGGCACCGGCACACAGAACGTGCCGTATTCGTCGAGCGTGGCGGCGAACGGCGGCACGGCGCCGTACGCCTATTCAATCCTTTCCGGCTCGCTGCCCCCCGGCCTGACGCTCAATCCGGCAACCGGCGCGATCACCGGCACGCCCACAGCGGCCGGAACGTTCAATTTCACCGTAAGAGTTGTCGATTCGACCGGCGGCTCGGCACAAACGCAGACCAGCAACTGCTCGATCACGATTTACGCTCCCGTAACGGCAAATTGCGTCACAATTGACGCGATCCAGGGTGTTACCATCACCCCGGTCACCATGACCGCCTCGGGTGGCACGGGTTCCGGATACACCTTCGCCGCCGCCGGGCTCCCCGCCGGCCTGACGATGTCCAGCACCGGCACGATCTCCGGCACGCCCACCGCGAGCGGAACGTTCAATTACACCGTCACCGTCACCGATTCCGCCGGCCACACCGGCAGCTTCAACTGCTCCGTGACCATCGCCCCGCCGATTGCCGCCAATTGCGTCACGATTAGCGCCATCCAGGGTGTCGCGATCGCCCCGGTCACCATGACCGCCACAGGCGGCACGGGTTCCGGATACACCTTCTCCGCCACCGGGCTCCCCGCCGGCCTCAGCATGGCGGCCAACGGCACCATCTCCGGCACGCCCACCGCGAGCGGCACGTTCAGTTACACCGTCACCGTCACCGATTCCGCCGGCCACACCGGCACGTTCAACTGCTCCGTGACCATCGCCCCGCCGATTGCCGCCAATTGCGTCACGATTTCGGCCATCCAGGGTGTCGCGATCGCGCCGGTCACCATGACCGCTACCGGCGGCACGGGTTCCGGTTATACCTTCGCCGCCACCGGGCTCCCAGCCGGCCTGACGATGTCCAGCAGCGGCACGATTTCCGGCACGCCCACCGCGAGCGGAACGTTCAATTACACCGTCACCGTCACGGATTCCGCCGGCCACACCGGCACGTTCAACTGCTTCGTCACGGTGGCCTCGCCGCCGCCGGTTACAGCCAACTGCGCCGGTATTACGGCAATTGAGGGAATGGCCATCACCCCGGTAAGCATAACGGCCAGCGGTGGCATCGGCGGGCCGTACACGTTCACGGCCACCGGGCTGCCGGCGGGTCTCAGTATCTCCAGCACGGGTACGATCTCCGGCACGCCGGTGGTCAGCGGCACCTTCAACTACACGGTGACGATCAAGGACTCCGCCGGTAATACGGGCGCCATCCACTGCTCGGTGACGGTGGCTGCTCCGCCGGCGATCACGGCGAACTGTGCGGCGATCAGCGCCACTCAGGGTGTGTCCATCGCCCCGGTCACGATGTCCGCCTCGGGCGGCGTCGGCGGCCCTTACACGTTTTCGGCGAGCGGTCTGCCGGCCGGACTGACCATGTCTTCCTCGGGCACGATTTCGGGAACCCCGACGCTGAGCGGCACCTTCAGTTACACCGTCACGATCAAGGACGCGGCTGGCAACACGGGCACGATCCACTGCAGCGTCACGGTTGCAGCGGCTCCGCCGATTGCCGCTGGGGATACGGCCACCATCGGCTTCTGGCACAATCAAAACGGCCAGGCGCTCATCAACTGCCTGAACGGCGGGCCGAACGCGACGGAGCTCGGCAACTGGCTGGCCACCGAATTTCCGTACCTCTATGGACCGAACGCGGGCAGCGGCAACAATCTCGCGGGCAAGACCAACGCGCAGGTAGCCGCGTACTATATGTCGGTGTTCGGCAGCGACAAGACCGGCGCGCAGATTATGGCCGGGGCGCTCGCAGCCTATGTGACCAACACTGGGCTGGCGGGCGGAACCGGCGCGGCGGGCTATGGCTTCAACACCTCGGCCATCGGCACCGGCGGCCACGCGTACAACGTGGGAACGAGCGGATCGTCGATCGGGCTCTCGAACAACCAGGCTTATACCGTGCTCACGCTGCTGCAACAGGTGAATCTGAGCAAGCGGAACGGCACGTACAGCTCGGAATCGGGCACGTTCAACACGCTCTTCAGCAACATCAATCAGACGGGCGATATTTAGCAGCCCGCCAAATAGCCAAATTCCCCAGGGCGCTGGTCCGAGCCGTCGGACCCGCGCCTTTTTTTTGTTTTCCGGCGCAGGGCCGGCCGCGAATCCGTGCCTTTGCTTACCTCCTCCGAAACCCGGCACCGGCCGGCATCGAATATTCCTTGACAGGTATATGCCACGCGGAGTATATCAACAGTGTGGAGTCTGTGTTCGAAGTGATTGCGGAACCGAACCGCCGCGCCATATTG
>DATGMB010000169.1:0-25293 GCA_035293845.1 Bryobacteraceae bacterium | reverse complement strand
CGGCTCAGGTACTCGTTGACCGTGCTCTGGCTGACTTTGATGCTGCGAGCAATTTGTCGCTGCGGCAGATTCAAATCGAAATGCAGCCGCAATAGTTCGTGGACCTTTCGCATGGACGCTCTCTTTCTGGGCAACTCCACCTCCTGGGGGGAAGCTGCCCGATTGTCGTCCAGCGCCGCCGGTTTCCACAGGCCGTTTTCAAGATTCCGATCACCGTTTTCACGTCCCCGCAAAACTGATCGGTTTCGCGTGAAAACTGTGATCGCTTTCGATGAAAACTGCGATCGCTTTGGATAAGATTACTGATCGCTTTCGGTCCTGCCCCCGTCGCTGACCATCACCTCCGCGCGCACCGACCCGTTCACGCAGGGCGAGAGCAATGCCACCTACACCCTGACCGTCTCCAACGTGTCCACGGCCGGCCCGACCGGCGGCGCCGTCACGGTCACCGAAGCGCCCGGCTCCGGCCTGATCCCGACCGGCCTCTCCGGCTCCGGCTGGACCTGCACCGGAATCTCCTGCACGCGCAGCGATTCGCTCCCGACCGGCGCGGCGTACCCGCCGATCACGGTGACGGCGGCGATCAACGCTCCAGCGAGCACGACGAACTCGGCCGCGGTCTCGGGCGGCGGGGCGTTCAACGCCAGCGTGAGCGACCCGACGAACATTACGGCGCTGCCGGTCTACGCCAATCCGCTGGCGCTCGCGGTGCCGGCGAGCGTGGTGGGCGGCGTGTACTCCACATTCTCGGTGACGTACGCGAGCAGAAACGGCGCGAGCGACATTGCCTCCGGGCAGGTGCAGATCGACGGGTGCAGCTTCGAGTGGGACAGCACGGGCAACCTCAGCCTGTCCGGCTCCGCAACCGGCATCCTGGGGACGCAGGGAGCCAAGGTCACTAACGGAAGCTGCGCCATCGACCTGGGAAACTCATCGCTGATGCCGGTCCCCAACAACCCCGATGCGGTCCGGCTGTCGCTGAGCATGGCGTTCAAGGAGCAGAGCATGGTCGGCACGCATGAAGTGTACGCTACCGGCACCAGCGCCGAGCAGGTGACCACGGCGCAGACCGATCTGGGAGCGCTGGTCGTCAGCCAGGGGCAGGATTTCGTGTTCAACGTTTCGCCCTCCAGCGCGATCGTCCCTTACGGCGCCACCGTCACCCTGACCTTCACGGTCACTCCGTTGAACGGATTCAACAGCGACTATATCCTCCTGCTGAGCTTGAGCGGCGGCAGTTCCAGTCCCTGTTTCCAGGTGACGCTGCCGGGACCCCTCTCCTCCAACCATCCGGTGACCGGCACGATTACCAACAATAGCTGCCCGAACGGGGGCCTTTATGAACAACTTCAGCTCGCCGCCGACGCGCAGTCCATCGGCCTTGGAACGGCAAGCCGGGCTGCTCACCTTTTTCACCTGTTGCGGATCGGATTTCTCGATCGCGCTGGGGACGCCGACGGCCAATGTCCTGCCGGCGCAGAGCAGCATCAGCTATCCGGTGACGGTCACCTCGATCGGCGGTTGGGCCGGAACGGTGCATCTGAGCGTCGGCGCGCCCCAGGGCAGCAACATGTCGGCCGGGGTGACGTGGCAGTTCTCGCCCTCCTCGGTGCTCTTGAGCAGCGGGGGCACGGCCAGCAGCACGCTGACGCTGAACAGCACGGCCGCGACTCCCGGCGGCTCGTTCCCGCTGGTCCTTACCGGCGCGCGGCCATCGGACAACTACACGAAAACGGCCAACTTTTCGCTCGGCACGCAGGTGACGACGTTTGCGGTGAACTCGGTGACGGGGAGCGGGATTGTTCATAATAACGGACAGCAGGTGAGCATTACGAACAATGTGACGTCCAGCAACACGGTTCCGAGTTCGGCTACCACGTGTAGCGCTCCGGCTGGATCAGGTGTGACCTGCACGACATCGTTTTCCGGGAGTTCGGTGATACTGTCGATGACGGCGCCCTGTGGTACGCAGGCGTCCGACTCGTTCACCTTCGCGCTCGGGAACGACACCACTGTTATCGCATGGGTTGACGCGAGCAAGGTGCCGATCGATGCCAGCCAGTTGAGCCAGACAGATCCGGTGTTCCAGGGCCTGGAAGGTTCCGATCCGGTCACACTCCTGCCCAACTGCCCTCTGACTCTGGCTAAATGGTTGGCCGGCGGCGAAGCCGGCATCGGCGCTGGCACCGGCCCCGGCGGCAACGGCTTCTCGCCCGCCGAGGTCCTTTTCGCCAACCAGTTTCTGATCCACAACTCAGCGAATGCCGCACCGCCGAGCTCGCTGGCCCCCGACCAGAGCGGCTTCCTGGCGAGCAAACAATTTCGGCTCTACACCCGCTACCAGCAGTATTACGAGCTAACTCCCCAAAGCGCGATCTCCTGGATTCCCAATGCGGGCATCCTGAAGGCCACAGCCGTGCCTGGCGTCACGCCGGAGCCCTGCTTCGGGACGCCGACGCAGCTTTTCTCCCTCGCGGCAGAGCAAAACCCACTAAACCCGCAGCCCGCCCTCACGCAGAATGGCTACTGGGCTTACCTGCTTAACCAGGGGAGGCTTGGCCAGGAAGGGCAGGCCGTCAATCAGTTCCTGAATGGACCTCCAAACAACCCCGACTACACCACCTCGACGCCTTGGATTTGGTCGGCAATCCAGTTCGATTCAAACGGAAAAACCCAGGCGTTCACCCAGAACACCACGAGCAGCACCACCCAGAACCTCAGCATATTTCCGACATATTGGGTCTACACGAACGGCTACCTGGCTTACCGAATCCCCCAGTCGGACGTGTCGGCCTTCATCGATCAAAACTCGACGTTCCAACACACGGGGCCAAAATGAAACCTACCATCTCAAGAGCGGCAATGCTGTGGGTATTCTGCGGGAGTTTGATGACTCCGAACGGAGCCGGTCAGACCCAGCTCGACAGCCTGCTAGGAAGCCTTTCGGACACCCCCCTGAACAACGCCGTCTTGTACCAGCTTGAATCCCAGCCCCCTGACGCCCGAATCCTGCCCGCATTGCGGGCGGCTTTCGAAAGCCACGGAGATAAGCGGGAGAAACAGGCGATAGCGGCGACGCTCATCCGCCTCGGAGAAAAATCGGACCGCTACTTCGAGTTCTTGGCCAGCTTCGTCCGACAGGCAGTCCAGGACCGAACACCGATGTTCTACAAGCGAGGCGGGCGTCGCGGGGAGTTCAGCCCCGAGTTCGAGAACTGGTGCGCGTTGAACCACAAGGACCCTAACGAGGTCAGGGTCATTCAAGCTTATGTAGAGCCGATGGACGTTCAAGCCCTTGCCCAGGCGCAGGACCAAAGAGCGGACGGTCTCTTTCGCGAAGGCCTGGAGTCACCCAACGCTTATGTTGTAGCGTTCTGCGTGGAGGGCCTGGCCCGCATCGGAGACGAGTCGGCTATTCCGCTCATCTCCAAAGCGGCAGAGCGACTTGGAGGAGGACAGTTGATCGCCGGGGGACTTCCGTGGTACTCCAGCGTCGAAGCGGAGCGGCTGTTCGAGCGGCTTGTGCCGGACCAAGCGACGCGCGATTATCTCCGCCGACAGGTCGTCACAATGAGGTCCATGGAATCACAGCGCGCGGCGCGCCGTGCAGGAGGGGGCATTCCGAAATGATTCGATTCCTGCCGTCCGTAGCCATTCTTTCATTGGTGCTGCCCTGCGCCAGCCTCTCCCAGACTCCTCCTACCGCCTCCCTCTCCGGCCACATCCTCGCCGAGGACGGCCGCACGCTCCGCGCCGCGGTCACGCTCTCCTTCGCCGGGCCGCGAGGTTTCCCGTCCCCGCCACGGCGGGTGTTCACAGGCACGAACGGCGCATTCACCTTCTCGAAGCTCCCAGCGGCCAAGTACGTGCTCTGCGCGCAGGTCTCGGCCGCCGAGCCCGCTCCGGCCAACTCGCCGTGGGTCGATACGTGCGTCTGGGGATCGCCGCAGGCGCCCATCACGCTCGCGGCCGGGCAGCAGCTTGCCGGAATCGTTTTCACTGCGCCGAAAGGCGCATGGCTGCAGGTGCGCGTCGTAGACCCGGAGCACGTGCTCCCGCAGGTAGCGGCCAAAGGGCCGGCGCTGCTGGAGCCGCAGTTGCAGCTCGTGCTGCAGGGGCCGGACAAGCTGCTGCGGCATGCGCGGTTCGTTTCGGCCGATGGCGCCGGGCGCAACTATCAAGTGGCCATCCCGCTGAAGACGGCGCTCAACCTGCAAGTGGCGAGCTCCGTCGCGGACGTGTTCGATCAGAACGGCAAGGCGATAAAAGCGACGGACCAGGCTCCATTTCAGCCGAACACGCCCGGGGAACTGGCGCCCCTGACGTTCACGATTCACAAGAAGACTCCGTAGCGGGCCGGGGCCCCCCATGTCCGGCCCCTACGCTGTCAGCAGGGCCACAGGGAACACCGCCAGCAGTTCCGCCACGCGCCGGCTCGCCAGCGTCACGCCGGTCAGCGCGTCGCACCATTCCTCCGGCGCGCCTTCGGGCAGCACGATTTCGGTATCGCCCCAGTCCTCCATCTGCGAAGTCCACCGCGGTGCGATCGCCACCGCCCACTCGTTCTCCAGCCGGCGCGCGAAGGCCACCACGTGCCGCGCCCGGCTGCCCGACGCGGTGACCGGCAAATACTCGCCGCGCACGAACAGATCGGCGTGCCGCTTGCGGAACGCGAGCGCGCGGTACGTGATCCACAGCTTCATCTCCTCGCGCGCGGGCTCGGCGGCGAGCTCCCGCACCAGCGCGGGGCGGTCCTCGGCCTCCCGCCGCCGCAGCTCCTCCAGCATCGCGGAGCGCTTCGCGTAATCCACCGGACGGCGATTATCCGGGTCGACGAGGCTGAACTGCCACAGCTCCGTCCCCTGATAAAAATCCGGGATTCCCGGCGCGGCGATCTTCAGCACCACCTGCGCGAGGCTGTTGCGCACACCGAACCGCGCCACGTTCGCCTGCAGGTCCTGGAAATCCCGGATGAAGCAGTGATTGTCTTCGAGGATGCGCGCGGCAAATTCCTGCACCGCCTTCTCGTAGTCTTCATGCGGCTCGACCCAACTGCTGTTCTCCTTGGCCTCGCGCAGCGCCTTGGTAAGGAATTCGTTCAGCCGCTCCGCATCGATCGGCCAGGCGGCCAGCAGCGTCTGATACAGCAGGGTCTCCTCGGAAACCGAGGGCGCGAGCACGCCATTGACCGCCACTTTGCGCGGCGCGTTCCACTCCATCCAGCGCTCCAGGCGCCGCTCCCACTCCTCCGGCATCTCGCTCAGCACGTTGAGCCGCGCCCGCGCGTCCTCGCCGCGCTTGGTATCGTGCGTGGAGGTGGCGTTCATCGTGGCCGGCCACAGCTCCCGGCGGCGTCGCAGGAATTGATGGAACTCCTCGATCGATCCGGTCGGCAGCTCGCGGACCGAGTCGCTCCCCACTTCGTTGCGGGAAAGCAGGGTGTTGTCGCGATAGAGCGCCGTATCCTCCAGGCCCTTGGCCATCACGGGCCCGGTGAACTGCTGGTAGCGCATCACGAAATCCAGCCAGTCCTTCCTGCGGTCCTCCAGGTAGGGCGGCGGATCGAGCAGCAGCACGGCGCGCAGGAAGTCGAACGCGGCGTCGCAGACGTCCTCGCTCGAAGTACGCGCGCGCGCCCGCGCCAGCGTCTGCTCGAGGATCGCGCGGTCGGCATCGGCGATCTCGAAATCGTGAATGTACGTGCGGTAGACCGGCAGGCAGGCGGTCACTTCGATGAGCGCCGCATTGAGCTCGGAGCACGGCACGTCGCGCGCCTGACGGTGCCGCGCCGCGAGCGCCGCCAGGCGATGACCCAGCGCCACCAGGTCGCCGAGGAACAGCTCGTGGATGACGAGCTTGTTGGCGCGGTAGCATTGCTCGGCGAAGGGAAGATGCGCACCGGTTACGCGGCCGAAGATCTCCTCCAGCTTCGCCAGTCCGGCGGGCTCGATGAAGATGCTGTTCAGCGCGTTGAGAAAATCGTAGCCGGTGGTGCCCGCCGTGGGCCACGAAGGCGGCAGATCCTCTTCGCGCCCCAGGATCTTCTCCACGACGACGTACAGATCCGGCGCCTTCCCGGCCAGCCGCCGCAGGTAGCACTCCGGGTCCCAGAGGCCGTCGATATGGTCGATCCGCAAGCCGGTGATCTTGCCGTCGCGCACGAGCGTTAGCGTGCGCTGGTGGCGATTGTCGAAAACCTCCGGATCCTCCACGCGCAGGCCGACCAGCTCGTTGATATCGAAAAAACGCCGGTAGTTGATCTCCTCGTATCCGATTTTCCAGTAAGCCAGACGGTAGGCCTGCGCGTCCATCAGGCGGTCCATGTCAGCCGGCGAGGAGGCGATCGCCAGCAGCGCTTCATCCATTGCCGCCTGGAACTCTTCGGAGGAGCGGTAAGCCGTCCAAAGCCGTTCCTGGATGCGGCCGATTTCGCGGCGCCGCGCCAGCGTCCGCTCGGCCGAAGTCTCCGAGCGCGCGGGCAGCCGCTCGACCGCCGCTCGCAGCTCCGCGACGCGCGGCGTTTCCGGCAGGCGCTCGAGGATGGCGCCGTAGGATTTCGGGTCGAGCGGCAGGCGCTTCTCGTAATACCGCACGTAGATGCCGGTGTCTTCGATTTTGAGCGAGAGATCGCCGCGCTCGAGCACGTTGCCGTAGAGGTCCGCCAGGATGGGGAGCAGCACGCGGTCGGCCTGCAGGAATTCGGCCTTGGAGATGGTAGGGTGCCAGTCGATATCGAAATAGTGCGCGTAGGCGGAGGCCTCGCCGTTTTCGAGCACGTCGGTCCACCACGGATTTTCGTAGCTCGCGGCCATGTGGTTGGGCACCGAATCGAGCAGCAGCCCCATGCCGTAGTGCCGCAGCTTGGCCGACAATTCGTCGAAGTCTTCCTCGGTGCCCAGCTCGGAGTTGATGCGCGTCGGGCTGGTCACGTCGTAGCCGTGCGAGCTGCCTCGCCGCGCCTTGTACCGCGGCGAGGAGTACAGGTCCGTGATCCCCAGATCGTTCAGATAGGGCACCAGGTCGCGGCCGTCGACAAAACGGCATGCGCCGCTGAACTGTACGCGGTATGTCGATCCCGGAACTCGCATCGCCTCTGCCGGTCCTCCTCTTCCGTACGGCCTCTCAGGCCGCCTCCAGCAGGTCCACAACCAGCCGGCACGGCATGCGCACCAGCTCCGGGGCATGCGTGAGCTCGTACTGCAGCCGGCGCATGGCCAGATCCATGATATACAGGCGCGTCAACACGCGCAGATGCTCGGGATCGCGCGGCAGCAGCGGCGCGACGCGCGGCGTCTGCAGGTATGCGTCCAGGAAAGCCAGGCCCACAGTGCGCGCCCAGAACCGCGCCCATCCGGCCCGTGCCTGCGCGGCCGGCGCCGCGCCCAGCCCCTCCCGCGCTTCACCCTGCGCGTGCTGCGCGGCCGTGTAGAACGAGGCGAACATCGAAGCCAGATCTTCGAGCGGCGATCGTTTGATGCGCCGCTCGCTCAGCGGCCGCGCGGGATCTCCTTCGAAATCGATCAGCACGAAATCCTTGCCGGTGTACAGGACCTGCGCGAGATGCAGATCGCCGTGGATGCGGATGCGCATTGCGTCCAGGCGCTGGTCCCGCAGGAAACGGTAGCGCGCGCGGATCGCGTCGTGGCGCTCCAGCATGGCCTGCACATCGCCGCGCACGGTTTCGGGCAACTGCTGCAGGCGGGCCAGCAACTGGTCGAGCGTGCGCCGCATCCGCGCCAGCATGCCGTGGTACAGCCCATGCCGGTA
Organism: Bryobacteraceae bacterium; assembly: GCA_035293845.1. GTDB lineage: Bacteria > Acidobacteriota > Terriglobia > Bryobacterales > Bryobacteraceae > DATGMB01. The sequence goes on along the minus strand of DATGMB010000169.1, from coordinate 17,526 downwards.
GAAGTCCGTAAACGGCTCCGGCGCGAACACCGGATTTTCGGGGTGGGCCGCCAGCGTGGCGTGCATTTCGCCGATGCGCGCCGCCAGGTGCTGCGCCCATGGCAGGTAGGAGCCGATCAGCTCGTGCGCGACCTCTTCATCCGGCTTCTCCGGCGCGGCCCCGCGCGCCGCCGCGTGCTCGAAGAACAGGCCGAGATGGTTCTTCGTGTATGCCCAGCCGTCCACCGCGTCCCGCACAAAACCGAACAGCAGCGCCAGCGCGGCCGGCTGCCCTTCCGGGTTGGAGTAGTTCACCGTCGCCGCCAGCGGCGCAACCGCGGGATAGCCCGCCTGGTTGAGGAACGACACCATCTCCTCCTCGGGATGCGGCCCCTCCTCGATCTTGCGCAGGAACTTCAACGCGAACCGGTCGCCATAGAAAATGGTTGTGTTGTCCTGGTCGGCGGCGGCGACAGTGGCCGCGAGCGGCGCGTCCTCTTTGCCGCGCAATTGCCGCATCAGCCTGGTGTGCGTCACGGTGAGCGTGCCCATTTCTCCGGCGTACCGCCGCCGCCGCAGGATCGCGTTCAGCAGCTCATCGGCGAACGGCGGATGCCGGAAGGCTCCGTGCAGCAGCCCGCTCTGGCCGTCCGGAAGTCGCAGCCGGGCAAGCACGAACTCCGAAAGCTCGCTCACACCCGGAGTGGCCGTCAGCGCGAGCGTGTAAAACTCCGGATCGCCCTCGGTGTACTCCACGCGCAGGATCAGCAGGTACGAGCCCGATTGCGCAAACGGAACCACGTCGTGAATCTCGGCGATGCGAATCTTTCGCGTCCGGCTGCGGAACCACCGCTGCCCGCGCAGGAACGCCGGCAGCATGGGATTGATCTTCTCCCGTACCCGCCGGGAAAACACCGCGCTCCACGTTTCGACGGTCAGGGTCGGCGGTTCGCCCGTGCGCGTCCGCAGCCCCTCCGGCGCGGCCTCCTTCGGTTCGAGCGAAAACCAGTAGAACGCGTGCGGCCCAAGCGAAAGGAAGTACGGCTGGTCGGTGACCGGCGGAAACTCCGTGCGCCCGAAGAGCTCCAGCGGCACCGCGCCGCGGTATCTCGTGAGATCCAGTTCCAGGCACTGCGTGAATCGCGAAAGGTTCGCCACCACCAGCACGCGCTCCTCCTCCCAGGCGCGCACGAACGCCAGGATGCGCCGGTTTTCCGGATAGAGAAATTCGATCGAGCCCCGGCCGAGCGCCTTCCATTGCTTGCGCAGCGAAAGCAGCCGCCGCATCCACCACAGCAGCGAATGCGGGTTCAACTGCTGCATTTCGACGTTGACCGCCTCGTAGTGGTACTGAGGATCGATGTTCACCGGCAGGTACAGCCGCTGCGGGTTGGCCCGCGAAAATCCCGCGTTGCGATCGCCGCTCCATTGCATCGGTGTGCGCACCCCGTTGCGGTCGCCGAGGTAAACGTTATCCCCCATGCCGATTTCGTCGCCGTAGTAGATCACCGGCGTGCCCGGCATCGAGCAGAGCAGCCCGTTGAGGAGTTCGATGCGCCGCCGGTCGTTTTCGAGAAGCGGCGCGAGCCTCCGCCGTATGCCGAGGTTGATCCGCGTTTCCCGGTCCTGGGCGTAGACCCGGTACATATAGTCGCGCTCCTCGTCGGTGACCATCTCGAGCGTCAGCTCGTCGTGATTGCGCAGGAACAGCGCCCACTGGCAATTGTCCGGGATGGGCGGCGTCAACCCCAGAATTTCGGTGATCGGATAGCGGTCCTCCATGCGGGTTGCCATGAAAAGCCGCGGCATCAGCGGAAAGTGAAACGCCATGTGGCACTCATCGCCCGAGCCGAAGTAGGCGATGGCGTCCTCCGGCCACTGGTTGGCCTCCGCCAGCAGCATGCGGCCGCTATGCCGCGCGTCGATGTGCGCCCGCAGCTCCTTCAGGAACTGATGCGTCTCCGGCAGATTCTCGCAATTGGTGCCTTCGCGCTCGTACAGATACGGGACCGCGTCCAGCCGCAGCCCGTCGACGCCCATGTCGAGCCAGAAATCCACGGCGTTCAGCATGGCGGCGCGCACGTCCGGGCTGTCATAGTTGAGATCCGGCTGGTGCGAATAGAAGCGGTGCCAGTAATATGCCTTGGCGATCGGGTCCCAGGTCCAGTTCGAAGATTCGAAATCCTTGAAGATGATGCGCGCGTCCTGATACCGCTCGGGCGAATCGCTCCACACGTAGAAATTGCGCCAGCGGGAGCCCGCCGGCGCCCGCCGCGACCGCTGAAACCACGCATGCTGGTCCGACGTGTGGTTGAGGACGAGCTCGGTAATCACGCGCAGGCCGCGCCGGTGCGCCTCCCGCAGAAAATTCTCGAAATCGCGCAGCGTGCCGTACGCGGGATGGATATTCGTGTAGTCCGACGTGTCATACCCGTCGTCGCGCCAAGGCGAGGGACAGAAGGGCAGCAGCCAGACCGCGGTGATGCCCAGGTCTTCGAGGTAGTCGAGTTTGGCGGTCAGCCCGGCAAAATCGCCCATGCCGTCCCCCGATTCGTCATAAAACGCGCGTACGTGCGCTTCATATACAATGGCGTCCTTGTACCACAGCGGATCGCTCTCGATCGGCTCAATTTTCGGCATTGGCGCGTTTGCGGTGCTGGCTTATAACCCGCACGCAGCTTTAGCAAGCGGCATTCCCAATGGAGGCGGATATTTGTTATAACGTGAGGTTCGGAACATATGGCTCACCTCTGTGGACGTTCGCACCCGTGGCGCCACCGTCGCGAATCGAGGATAATCGGCGATAGAGGTGGCCCGATGGATCGCACCAAGCTGCTGGACGACGAACCGGGTGAGGCGCCAGCCGAATTGCTGACCGCAACCGACGAGCTCGATGCCCCCACCCATGCCGAGGTGGCGGAGCTGGCTTATTCGTATTGGGAAGCCCGCGGACGCCAGGGCGGCTCGCCATGGGACGACTGGTTCCGCGCGGAAGAGGAACTGAAGCGGCGTCGCGAGTTTTAGCCGGCCGCGACGGCGGCGCGCCGGCGGAGCCTGCGCTCGGTCCACAGCCGCAAGGCCGAGAGCGCCAGGAAGAGATTGACGGTGTAGAGGGTGTTTGCGATCGGTGTCACGATAGCACCTGCGAGCCCCCTGTATAAACCTTCAGCCCGCGGCGAATCCGCCGCTGCGCGTGTCCCTTCCGGTGCCTCCACAGCAGCAGTCCGGCCAGCACGACAAAGAGCGAGAGCGTACAGGCGATGTACACTGGCGAGGTGATCACATCCATGGCCCTAGTTTGCCCTCAGGCGGCCCGGTTGCAAAGGCAGGTTAGTACGGGTTAACGTACCGGACAGGTATATCCCCCGAGCCCCCGGCGCACCCGGAGCGCCGCCGGCCTACCCCGCCCTGCCCCAGCAAGGTGTAAAGTTGCTGCTGATATTCCCCGAAACCGGAGGTTTACATGAAGATTTCTCCCGCCCACCTGGCATTTACCGGGTCGCTCGGCTTTCTGCTGGGCACTCTGGTCCACGATGTCCGGCCGGCTGCCATCGCCTTCGCCCAGACGCCCGCCGCGCAACCGGCCGCGTCCGCACCCGCCCCGGACGGCAAACTCCGCATCGCCGTAATCGGCGCCCACCCGGACGATGCCGAATACCGCGGCGCCGGCGTCGCCATGAAGTGGGCCCGCCAGGGCCACCACGTCAAGTTCGTCTCCGCCACCAACGGCGATATCGGCCACTGGCAGATGGCCGGCGGACCGCTCGCACTCCGCCGCAAGAACGAAGTCCTCGCCACCGACCGCAGCCTCGGCGGCTCGACCGAGGTCCTCGACATCCACGACGGCGAAATCCTCCCCACGCTCGAAAACCGCCGCGCCATTACGCGCGTCATTCGCGAGTGGAACGCCGATATCGTCATCACCAACCGCCCCAACGATTACCACCCCGACCACCGCTACACGTCGATGCTCGTGCAGGACTCGGCCTATATGGTCGGCGTGCCGTTCTTCACGCCGGACGTTCCGCCGCTCAAGCGCAACCCGGTGTTCCTCTACGCATCCGACCGCTTCCAGCGGCCCTATCCGTTCCACGCCGATATCGCGGTGGCGATCGACGATGTCATCGAACCCACGCTCGACGCTTTGCTGCTAATGCAGTCGCAGATCCAGGAAGGCGGCGCCGACGGCAACGCGAGTCTCTACCCGCCCAACGACCCCGCCGCGCGCCGCCGCCGCGACGAGGAAGTCCGCCGCAACCTCGAGCGCCGCTACGCCGCCGAAGCCGACAGGTACCGAGATGTTCTGGCGAAATTTTACGGCCCGGAGCGGGCCCGGACGGTCAAGTATGCGCAGGCTTATGAGATCTGCGAATACGGCCGGCAGCCTTCGGAAGAGGAGTTGAAGAGGATGTTTCCGTTTTGAAGCCGCGTTTGGTGAGCCGGGCGGGACTCGAACCCGCAACCACCGCCTTAAAAGGGCGATGCTCTACCATTGAGCTACCGGCCCGCCGGCGCGCCGCCGGGCGGCGGCGCGAAGCAACACCCCTCAGTGTAACAAACGGACACGAAGACGGCCTTCTCCGTCTTCGTGTCCGTTCGTGTGGATTCGTGGCTGCTATTGCGAGATCGGAATCGTCGCCTGGCAGTAGTCCGCGTCGAGCGCCTGCCCGGTGGAATCCGTCGCCGTCAGAATTTCGATCGAGTTTGTGCCGGCGGTCAGTCCCGAGGGAATCGTGAAGTTCACCTGGTACAGTCCGCCCAGCGTCGGCGCGAGGCCCGCGAACGCCACGTTGGCCTGCGTCCCGTTGAAGCACGGGCCGATGTAAACCTGGAACGGGATCTGCGTTTTCGAAAGCGGGCTCGTCGGCGCGGGGCTGCCCGCCGTCACCGCCGGGCTCGTGATTCCAAGACCCGTCAGGTACATCGCCACGGTCTCGCCCGCCTTGGCCGGGCTCGACGCGCTCACCAGCGAGCCATCGGCATGCTCGATGGCCCCGTTCGAAATTCCGTTTGCCGGCACCGTGAAAACGCCCGGCGAGGTCGCGCCGAGGAACCAGCTCACAGTGTTGCTTTGGACGTTATTGTTCACCACCTGAATCGTGATTAGCCCACTCGAGTTCGCCACCGCGTCATACGGAATCACCGCCGAGATCTGCTGCGCCGCCGCGCTGACGAAATACACCGGCGCCGCCTTGCCATTGATCAGCACCTGGACGCCGCCGAGCGTCGTCGGGAACGGCGCCGAAGCCGTCGCTTCCGCCGATGCGATGCCTGTCCCGTAGAGCGAAATCACCTCGCCCGGCGACAATTGCGCCGTGAACGGGGCGAAGCTGGCGGCGTTGATCACACCCTGGGGATTCAGGAACACGCTGCCGCTCGGCTTCATCGCCGGAGTCCGGACGTAAATCGTGAGCAGGTACGCGACGCCCTGGCCGACCCCGATGGCAATATCGCCGTTCGGCCCCATCGCGTAGAACGAATCGCCCGTGAAATTCACCGTACCGTTGCTGGTGAACTGAAACTGGTCGCTCGAAATCTCGTCGAAGCCGTTGGCGCAGGTATCGCAGTTGGTCCGCTCCTGGTACAGCTCCAGGTTGCTCAGCGAAGCGATCTCGTTGGCCGCTCCGAAGGCGGCGAAGATGCCCTCGTCCTGCTGGTTGCCCGGATCGAAGGCCTCCAGGTACGAGCTGTAGTAAAGGCCGTTGAGCGCCGCCGTCTGCCCGCTCGGCAGCGCCTTCAGCCCCAGCATCATGTCGAAGCCCGACTGCGACCCGGCGATGAAGAAGCTTCCGTCGGCGGAAACCGCGAGGATCTTCGGCGCCGATGCGATCAGCACATTGCCCGCCGAGACCCCGCTCGGCGCCGGAAACGTGATCGTCCCCGTGCCGTTTGCGGTCACCGAGTACGTCACGCCCGCGCTGGTCTGCTGCGTGGCGGCGCCGTTCAGGCTCACCGCCGTGCCGTTCACCGTCACGTTACCGAAGCTGCCGCTGCCGTTCGAGGCCGCGCTGAAGTACGCGTCGCGCGACGCCAGGAACGAGCCGCCCAGAAAATCCAGGCTCACGACGTTGTACGTCCCGCTCAGTGTGGCGTTGCTGGCACTGGTCGCCTGCGGCACACCGACCAGCAGATCGACAAAAAACGATTCCGTCGCGCTCGCCTGAATCACGCCGTTGCTGCCAATGCCGCCGTAGAGGGTACCGCCCGAAGAATCGAAGGGATTGTTCATGAAGAAGACGCCGCTCGAAAGCACGCTGTAGTTGCCCGTCGGCGTGAACGTCAGCGGACCGGAGCCCGTCGTGCCCTGGCCGGTCACGGTGAAACCGCCCTTACCATCGAAAGTGACAGTGCCGGAAAAGGACACCGCGACATCGGATGTTCCACCCGAGTTGGCCCCTAAATAGCGGACCGAATAGACACCCGATAATGTCGAGTTGCTCGGAAGCTGAGCGGAGGCGGGAATCGCCAGCAAAGAGAGGCTGGCCATCACAAAAGCAGCGCAAGCGCTATAGCGTACAGACATGTCCGTAGCTTAGCAATTGCGCTGCCGAACCAGGCGGAAATTTCGTGCGACGCCATACCTCCGAACCGCTGTCGCCTGCTGCGATACTCAACGCCGCAGATAGCGGTCGATTTCCGCTGCCGCCTGCCGTCCTTCCGCAATCGCCCAGACCACCAGCGACTGCCCGCGCCGCACATCGCCGGCCGCGAAAACGCCCGGTACCGATGTCATATAGCCACGCCCGGTGGCTATATTGCCGCGCTGGTCGAAATCCACCACCACCTGCTCCAAAAGCCCGCGCCGCACCGGCCCTGTGAACCCCATGGCCAGCAGCACTAAATCTACATCCATCGTAAATTCGGTGCCAGGCTGGGGCTCGAAACTCGGCGGCGGACCTACGCGGACACCGTGCAACTGCCGCACGCGGCCCTGCTCATCCCCCGTGAACCGCAGCGTCGCCACGCTCCATTCGCGGATGCCGCCCTCTTCGTGCGAGCTTTCGACGCGCAACTGCATGGGCCACATCGGCCACGGCGTCGCCGGCGACCGCTCCTCCGGCGGCCGCGGCAGCAGTTCGAACTGATGGACGGAGAGCGCGCCTTGGCGATGCGAAGTGCCGAGGCAGTCCGCCCCGGTGTCGCCGCCGCCAATGATGATGACGCGCTTGCCGGTGGCCACAATTTGCCCCGGCACGTCATCGCCTTCGCAGCGCCGGTTCTGCTGCGGCAGAAACTCCATCGCGAAATGAATGCCCGCGAGCTCGCGCCCCGGCACGTTCAGGTCGCGCGGCTGCTCGGCGCCGCAGGCGAGCAGGATGGCGTCGAAGCCGCGCCGCAGCTCCTCGAACGATGGGTTCACGCCGACGTGAGCATCGGTCCGGAACACCACCCCTTCGGCCCGCATCTGCTTCAGCCGGCGGTCGATCAGGTGCTTCTCCAGCTTGAAATTCGGAATCCCGTACCGCAGCAGCCCGCCGATGCGGTCGTTCTTCTCGAAAACCGTGACGCTGTGGCCCGCGCGCGCCAACTGCTGCGCCGCCGCGAGGCCCGCCGGCCCCGAGCCCACAACCGCCACGCGCTTGCCGGTTTTGACCGGCGCCGGTTCCGGCCGGATGAAGCCTTCGTCGAACGCGCGGTCAATGATGGTCCGCTCAATCTGCTTGATCGCGACGGGCGGTTCGTTGATCCCCAGCACGCAGGATGCTTCGCACGGCGCCGGGCAGATGCGGCCCGTAAACTCCGGGAAGTTATTCGTGGCATGCAGTTGCCGCACGGCTTCGCGCCAGCGGCCGCGGTAGACCAGATCGTTCCAGTCCGGAATCAGGTTGGTGAGCGGGCATCCCGTATGGCAGAACGGCACGCCGCAATCCATGCAACGCGCGCCCTGCTGCTGCACGCTCTCGTGCGGAAACGGCTGGTAGATCTCGAACCAGTCCTTGACCCGCTCCTCGACCGGACGCCGCGGCGCGACCTCGCGCGGATACTCGAGAAACCCGGTAAGCTTACCCACGGCCGACCTCCGCTGCCATGCCGGCGCTCTGCCCGCTGACTCCGGGAGCCTGCTCCCTGAGCACCCGCTTGTATTCCCGCGGAAACACCTTCACAAACTTCGGCAGCATTTGTTCCCAGTTCTCCAGAATCCACTTCCCGCGCGGGCTCGCGGTCAGCTCCACATGGCGCGAGATGAGACTGAAGAGCACGGGGTCATCTTCGTCCGTCACCGGCTCCAGATCCACGCCGGCGGGATTGCATCGCCGCTCCGCGAAGTCTCCCACCTCATCCAGGACGTAGGCCAGGCCCCCGCTCATGCCGGCCGCGAAATTGCGCCCGGTCTTCCCCAGCACCACCACGATGCCGCGCGTCATGTACTCGCAGCCATGGTCGCCGAGCCCTTCCACCACCGCGCGCGCCCCTGAATTCCGGACCGCGAACCGCTCCCCGGCCACTCCATTGAAGAACGCCTCGCCGCTCGTCGCTCCATAGAGCGCCACGTTGCCGATGAGAATGTTCTCCTCCGGCAGGAACGTCGATCCCCGCGGCGGATACACGATCAGCCGCCCGCCCGAAAGCCCCTTGCCGACGTAATCGTTGGCGTCGCCTTCGAGTTCGAGCGTCACGCCCTTGGCCAGGAATGCGCCGAAGCTCTGCCCCGCCGATCCGGTGAAGCGGAACCGGATGGTGTCGTCCGGCAAGCCGGCCGAGCCGTAGCGCCGCGCGATCTCGCCCGAGAGCATCGCGCCGACGGTGCGGTGCACGTTGCGAATCGGCAGCCGGATTTCGATCGGCGTTCCGTGCTCGAGCGCATCGTGCGCGTGGTCGATCAGCTTGTAATCGAGCGCCTGCTCCAGTCCGTGGTCCTGCGGCTGCACGCAGCGCCGCGCGATGCGACCCGGCGTCGGCGGATTATACAGGAGCATCGAAAGATCGATCCCCTGCGCCTTCCAGTGCTCGAGCGCCTTGCGCGCCTCCAGCATATCTACCCGTCCGACCATCTCATCGAACGTGCGGAAGCCCATCCGCGCCATGTGCCGCCGCACCTGCTCCGCGATGAAGAAGAAGAAATTAATGACGTGCTCCGGCTGACCCGCAAATTTCGCGCGCAGCACCGGATCCTGCGTCGCGATCCCCACCGGGCAGGTGTTCAGGTGGCACTTCCGCATCATGATGCAGCCCATCGCCACCAGCGGCGCGGTCGAGAAGCCGAACTCCTCGGCGCCCAGCAGCGCCGCGATCACCACGTCGCGGCCGGTCTGCAGCTTGCCATCCGTCTGCACGCGGATGCGCCCGCGCAGATCGTTCAGCACCAGCACCTGCTGCGTTTCCGCGAGGCCCAGCTCCCACGGCACGCCGGCGTGCCGGATCGAGCTCAGCGGCGACGCGCCCGTGCCCCCCGAATCGCCCGAGATCAGCACTACGTCCGCATGCGCCTTGGCGACGCCCGCCGCTACCGTGCCGACCCCGACTTCCGCCACGAGCTTGACCGAGATCCGTGCCCGCGGATTGACGTTCTTCAAATCGTAGATGAGTTGCGCCAGGTCCTCGATGGAGTAAATATCGTGATGCGGCGGCGGCGAAATCAGCCCGACGCCCGGCGTCGAATGCCGCACACGCGCGATTTCCCGGTCCACCTTGTGTCCCGGAAGCTGCCCGCCCTCGCCCGGCTTCGCCCCCTGCGCCATCTTGATCTGCAGCTCTTCGGCGTTCACCAGGTAATTCGTGGTGACGCCAAAGCGCGCGCTCGCCACCTGCTTGATGGCCGAGCGGCGGTCGTCGGCGAAGCGCGCTTCGTCCTCGCCGCCTTCGCCCGTATTCGACCGCGCCCCGATGCGGTTCATTGCCCGCGCCAGCGTTTCGTGCGCCTCCTTCGAAATCGAGCCGAACGACATGGCGCCGGTCGCAAAGCGTTTTACGATCTCGCTCGCCGGCTCGACTTCTTCAAGCGGCACCGGCTCGGCCGCAGGCTTCAGCTCGAGCAGCCCGCGCAGCGTGCACAGCCGCCGGTTCTCGCCGTCGATCAGGTCCGTGTATTCCTGGAAGGTCTGGAAGTTCTCCTGCCGAACCGCGTGCTGCAGCTTCGCGATGGTCTGCGGGTTGTAAAGGTGATACTCGCCGCCCGAGCGCCACTGGTAATTCCCGCCGATGGGCAGCTCGGTCTCCGATTCCGTGACCGGCCGGAACGCCAGCGCGTGCTTCCGCACCGCCTCTTCCGCGATGACCTCGATCCCCACGCCTTCGATCCGCGACGCGGTCCCGGCAAAATAGGTGTCGACAAATTTCTTGTTCAGCCCCACCGCCTCGAACACCTGCGCGCCGCGATAGCTCTGCAGCGTCGAAATCCCCATCTTCGAGAACGTCTTCAGCAGGCCCTTATTCACGGCCTTGAAGTAGTTCTCTACTGCAGTTCTCCGCGTAATCTCTGCGCTCTCTGCGCCTCTGCGGTTCGAATGGTCGCTCGCGATCGTCTCGATCGCCAGGTATGGATTCACCGCGCTCGCGCCATATCCGATCAGCAGCGCGTAATGCATAACTTCCCGCGGTTCGCCGGATTCGATGATCAGCGCCACCTGGGTTCGCGTTTCCTCCCGCACCAGATGGTTGTGCACCGCCGTCAGCGCCAGCAGGCTGGGAATCGGCGCGTATTCGGCGTCGAGGCCGCGGTCGGAGAGGATCAGCAGCGTGTAGCCCGATTGAATCGCCTGCGAGGCGTGCCGGCACAACTGCGTCAGCGCGCGCTCCAGGCCCTTGGCGCCGTCTTCCACCGGGAACAGCATCGGCAGCGTGGTCGCCAGAAAATCGCCCTGCGAAACGCGCCGCAGCTTTTCGAGATCGCGGTTCGTCAGCAGCGGATGCGGCAGTTTCAGCGTGTGGCAGTGCTGCGGCGTCTCCGCCAGAATGTTCCGCTCGGTGCCGATATAGCTCGTCAGCGACATCACCATCTCTTCGCGGATCGGATCGATCGGCGGATTGGTGACCTGCGCGAAAAGCTGCTTGAAATAATGGAACAGCGGCTGCGGCTGGTCGGAGAGGCACGCGAGCGGAGTATCGGTCCCCATGGATCCGACCGGCTCCTCGCCCCGCTCCGCCATCGGCGCCAGGATCATCTTGATGTCTTCGTCCGTGTAGCCGAACGCCCTCTGACGGCGCAGCAGCGTCGCCGGGTCGGGCTGGATCTCGCGCGGCGGATCGGCCAGTTTATCGAGCGTGATCTGGTTTTCCTTCAGCCAAAGCTGGTAGGGATTGCGCCCGTACAGCGCGGCTTTCAGCTCCTTATCGCTGACGATCCGCCCTTCCACGGTGTCCACCAGCAGCATCTTGCCCGGCTGCAGCCGCCCCTTGTGCTTCACGTCCTCCGGCTTGACCGGCAGCACGCCCGTTTCCGACGCCATCACCACCAGGTTGTCGTTGGTCACCAGGTACCGCGCCGGGCGCAGCCCGTTGCGGTCGAGCACCGCGCCGATCGACCGGCCATCCGTGAACGCCACCGCCGCCGGGCCGTCCCACGGTTCCATCAGGGAGGCGTGATATTCGTAAAATGCCCGCTTTTGCGGGTTCATGTGCTTGTTTTTCGACCACGCCTCGGGAATCAGCATCGCCATAGCGTGCGGCAGCGAGCGCCCGGCCATCACCAGCAGCTCGAGCGCGTTGTCGAACGCCGCCGAATCGCTCCCGCCCGGCTGAATGATCGGAAACAGCTTCTTCAGGTCCCCGCCGAACAGCGGCGATGCGAGCACCGATTGCCGCGCGTGCATCCAGTTCACGTTGCCGCGCAGCGTGTTGATCTCGCCGTTATGCGCGATGTAGCGGAACGGGTGGGCGAGTTGCCAGGTCGGGAAGGTATTGGTCGAAAAGCGCTGGTGCACCAGGCACAGCGCGCTCACGGCTTCCGGGTCGCTCAGCTCCGGGTAGAAGCGCGCGATCTGCGGCGCCAGCAGCAGCCCTTTATATACGATGGTGCGCGCCGAAAGCGAAGGAATGTAGAAGAAGCCCTTGTCCGCGATCGCCGACGCGGCCACCTCCGCCTCCGCCCGCTTGCGGACCACGTACAACCGCCGCTCCAGTTGCTCCTCGGTCATCCCTTTGGCGCGCCCCAGGAACACCTGCTCGATATACGGCTGTGAGTTCCGTGCCACGCGGCCGATGGCGGAGCCGTCGATCGGCGTGTCGCGCCAGCCGAGCACCGTGAGACCCTCCTCCGCCGCGATCCGCTCCACGATACCTTCGCACTGCAGGCGCGCGTGCCGCTCGACCGGCAGGAACGTCATCCCGACGCCGTACTCGCCGGCCGGGGGCAGCGTGAAGCCGAGCTTGGCGCACTCGCGGACGAAAAACTTGTGCGGAATCTGGATCAGCACGCCGGCGCCATCGCCGGTGTCCGGATCGCACCCGCAGGCTCCGCGGTGCGTCAGGTTGATGAGCACCTGGATGCCTTTTTCGATAATGTCGTGTGATTTGCGCCCCCCGATGTGGCACACAAACCCAATGCCGCATGCATCGCGTTCCTGCCGCGGATCGTAGAGACCCTGGGCTTGGGGTAGACCTGCAGTTACAGAGTGATGTTTCATGGCTGACAGGGGAGAACCCGCTACCTGGAGGGTAATCCGGCAACGGCTCGATTCAATTGGCGGTCGCCTGTTCGCTTAGTATAGCACGCGGCGTGCCACAGCCTGAGCGCCGTGGGCGCCGCGGGGGTCCCGCAAACCCGACTGATCCTGATGCTGAATCCGGCGTTACCGGAACTGGTTCCCCCACTCGATCAGGCCCTGCCGTATCCCCGTCGAATACGGCGCCATGAGCACATTGAAGGCGAACCACATGGTCCCCACCGTGATCGCCCATCGCGTGAACTGCGTGCGGCCGAGTAGCAGGCGCAGGAGCATCGCAGCGGCGAACGGCACGACGGCGGTCATCACCCGCTGCTCCGGAGTGAGTCCATGGAATGGAATTTCGTACGACACACTTTCGCCGCGGCCGCGGATGCGGCCGGCCTCGCCCTAGTGTACCGGCCCCCTAGCGCTCAACGTCAAGATAACATCGGTTATCCGGCGAGTGCTTACCAGGAGATCGGCCCGCGCGGCATGGCGCGGCGCGATAATATTCCGAGAGCGCCATGGATTTCGCGGAGCAGGTCAAGGGGTCGGTCGACATCGTCAGCGTGGTCGGCGAGCACGTTCGGTTGAAACGGTCGGGCTCGTACCGCTATACCGGCCTGTGCCCCTTCCATAACGAGAAGACGCCCTCGTTTACCGTCAATACCGCGCACCAGTTCTACAAGTGCTTCGGCTGCGGCGCCGGCGGCGACGTGTTCAACTTCGTCATGGAGATCGAAGGACTGAGCTTCTACGAAGCCCTCAAGTCCCTTGCCGAGCGCCACGGCATTCCCATGCCGAAACGCTCGCAGTATGCCGACGAGGACACGCGGCAGCGCGGCGCGCTCTACCAGATGCACGAGATCGCGCAGGAGCATTTCCGCGCGAATCTGCACTCGCCCGCGGGCGAAGCCGCGCGCGCCTACCTCGCCAAACGCGGCGTGGCGCCGGAAACCGCCGAGCAGTTCGGGCTGGGCTACGCGGACCGCGGCGGCCGCTCGCTGCTGCGGCTCTTCGAGCAGCGCCAGTTCCCGGCCGCGCTGATCGAACAGTCCGGCCTGGTGCGCAAGCGCGACGACGGCAGCGCCTACGAGATCTTCCGCAACCGCCTGATGTTTCCGATCCACGACCGCAGCGGCCGCATCATCGCCTTCGGCGGACGCGCGCTGGCCCCCGACGATCAGCCCAAGTACCTGAACTCGCCGGAAACGCCGATATATAAGAAGAGCCACGTGCTCTACAATCTGCACCGGGCGAAAGAGGGCATGCGCAAGGAGAACCGCGTCATCCTGGTCGAAGGCTACATGGATGCGATCGGTGTGACCGCCGCGGGCTTCACCGCCGTCGTGGCAACCTGCGGTACGGCGCTGACCGCACAGCACGTGCAGTCGATCCGGCAGCTCACGCCCAACATCGTCGTCAATTTCGATCCCGACACGGCGGGCGCCAATGCCGCCGAGAAGTCGATTGACCTGCTGCTCGCCGAAGGCATGCAGGTGCGCATCCTCGCGCTCGATGGCGGCCTCGACCCCGATGAATACTGCAAGGAGCGCGGCGCGTCCGCCTACGCCGAACGGCTCGACGGCGCTCAAGGCTACTTTCATTGGCTGGCGGACCGCGCGCGAAGCAAGTATGATATCCGGACCACCGAGGGGCAGGTCTCGGTGTTGAAGGCCTTGATGCCCGCCGTGCAGCGCATTTCCGACCGCATGGAACGGCTCGTCGTCGCGGGCGAGCTCGCGAGCTATATCGGTGTCGATCGAGGCATGGTGCTCGAAAGCTTCAAGAAAGCCGTGGCGGAGCGGCAGGAGAGCCGGTTCGTGCAGCCCCAGGCGAATCTGCGCCTGCATGACGAGCGCATCCTGCTCAATGCGCTGGTGGCGCGCACGGAGGAAACCGCCGCCCTGGTGGAGGAACTGAAGGGCATGGCGATCCTGTCCACGCTCGCCTCGCGCAGGATTTTCCAGGCGATTTCCGCCATAGTGGATGGGGGCGGCGCGCCGACATTCGACGCCGTGCACGCGCGGCTGACCGAAGACGACAGGAACCTGTTCGCGGGCGCCGTGCTGAACGAGGATCTGGAACTGGGGCCGGAAGTCGTAGCCCGCGCCATGGAAAGCCTGCGGCGCGCCGATCGCGAATACCGCTGCGCGGATCTGCGCCGGCAGATTCGCGAGGCCGAGCGGGCCGGAAGACTGGAGGACGCGCTGCGCCTGGCGGGCGAGCTGAACCGCCTGGGCGTGCGGGGGCGCGCATGACTGTTGCGGAGGTCTCCGTGGTGTACAATGTTCTGGATTCTTCTCCGCCGGGAGTGACGGGGCTTCAGTGGCGATAGATGAAAAATTCGACGGGCTGGACCGGCTCGTGCAGGTGGGCAAGGAAAAAGGCTTCGTCCTGTACGACGAAGTCACGGAAGTTCTGCCTAACGAGCTGGGCGTCGGCGGCGAGCTCGAAGACGTGCTCGCCGGCCTCGATGTCGCCGGCATCGAGATCCTCGAAGAGCCGAAGGATTTCGAAAAGAAGCTGGAGGAATCCGAGGAGATCCTCGATCTCGAACTACCCGCCGGAGTCGGCGATAAAGTCAATGACCCGGTGCGCATGTACCTGCGCGAGATGGGCACAGTCCCGCTGCTCACGCGCGAGGGCGAGGTCGAAATCGCGCGCCGCATCGAACGCGGCCAGAACACCGTCCTCAAATCGCTCTCGCGGGCCCCGCTGGTCATCCAGGAGATCATTTCCATGGCGGAGCAGATGGGGCGCAACACCCTGTCCGCGCGGGACGTCATCCAGATCTCCGAACCCATCATCACCGACGAGCTGATCGCGGAGAAGCAGTGCGAGTTCACGGCCTCGGTCGAGGAGATCGCGCGCCAGTATCGCCGCATTCTGCAGTGCCGCCAGAAACTCCAGGCCATCCCGCGCGGGATGAAGCCGAAGCTCTACCGCCGGCAGCTCTGGGAGCTCGGCAGGCTGATGGTGCGCACCGCGCGGCTGGTCCGCGCCATCCGGTTCCAGACGCCGGTGATCCGCCTGCTGATCGACCGCCTTCGCCGTGCGGTCGAGGAGCTGAAGCCGATCGAGCGCGAGATTTCGCGCGTGCAAAAAAGACTGGAGACGTGGCCGGGTGCGCGCGCCGACGGCATCAAGGATTTGCGCAAGGAGCAGCGTGCGCTCGGTCAACAGTTGCAGCAGCGCGAAGAAAGCTTCGGGGCTTCCGGCGCCGAGCTCCGCCGCACGCTCGAAATCATCACGAAGGCGCACCACGAAGCCGAGGCCGCCAAAAAGGAGCTGATCGAGGCCAATCTTCGCCTGGTGGTGAGCATTGCCAAGCGCTATACCAATCGCGGCCTGCAGTTCCTCGATCTGATTCAGGAAGGCAACATCGGGTTGATGAAGGCCGTGGACAAGTTCGAGTACCGCCGCGGCTATAAGTTCTCGACGTACGCTACATGGTGGGTGCGGCAGGCGATCACCCGCGCGATTGCGGACCAGGCGCGCACCATTCGCATCCCGGTCCACATGATCGAGACGATCAACAAGCTCATCCGCACGTCACGGCAGATGGTGCAGGAACTCGGTCGCGAACCGACCAACGAGGAGCTCGCCAAACGGCTGCAACTGCCGGTTTCCAAGGTCCGCAAGGTGCTGCGCGTCGCGCAGGAGCCGATTTCTCTCGAAACGCCTATCGGCGAGGAGGAGGAATCGCATCTGGGCGATTTCATCGTGGACCACAATGGCATCTCGCCCTCGGACGCGGTAATCAACCTCAATCTCCGGGAACAGACCGCGCAGGTTTTGAAGACACTCACCCCGCGCGAAGAGAAGATCATCAAAATGCGGTTCGGGCTGGAGGACGGCAGCGAGCACACGCTCGAAGAGGTGGGGCAGAATTTCGCGGTGACCCGCGAGCGCATCCGCCAGATCGAAGCGAAGGCGCTGCGCAAACTCAGGCATCCGAGCCGCAGCCACCGCCTGCGCGCGTTTCTCGAGAACGGCTCGAACGGAATGTAAAAGAGCCGGCGGCTGCCGCCGCCGGCCCGATCTTCACCCTAACTGACTACCAGCGCGGCTCGCGCCGTCCGCCGCCCGAAGGACGCCGTCCGCCGCCGCCGCCAGGCCGTCCGCCGCCGCCCCCGCCGAAACCGCGTCCGCCGCCGGCGCCGAAGCTGCGCTCCGGCTTCGGACGGGCCTCATTGACGTTGAGCGCGCGTCCATCCATCTGATACCCATTCAGGGCGTTGATGGCGTTGTCGGCTTCGTTCTCATTTTCCATTTCCACGAACGCGAACCCGCGCGAGCGGCCAGTGTCGCGATCCGTCATGATCCGGGCGCTGTTCACAGCGCCGTATCTCTCAAACAAGCTTCGGACAGCCTCTTCTGTTGCATTGAAGTTGAGGTTGCCTACGAAGATATTCTTCACGTCTTCCTCCAGACAATTTGAAAGCGGGCTCATCGGGGAGGGAACCACAAGCGGAGCGACGGGTGGAACAGCATAGGCGGAACCGTCGCGCTCAGAGACACTCAGCCGGACTCGCGGAAGCTATCAAACGCACCTCAACAATAGCACGGGCGGAAGCGGCGGGGAAACCGGAAACCCGAACCGGCAGTGCCGAATTGAACACAAACTCGACGCCTTGCTGTGGCAAATCCAGCTCAAAAATCCGGCCGCTATTTTGTGCAAAATCGCACCCAAATGCGGGGTGCGGCATTCACAATTCTTCCACAGCTTTTTCAACAACTTTTCTACAGCTTTTCCACAGGCCTGGCCAAGGCTATGGAAAAACGAAAAAAGCCTCCGGAGGATATCCGGAGGCTTTGGTGTGTTTAAACCGGGCAACTTCCTACTCTCCCACACAGTTGCCTGTGCAGTACCATCGGGGCTGAGGAGCTTAACTGCCGTGTTCGGGATGGGAACGGGTGGGTCCTCCTCGCTACGGTCACCCAGAAAGCGGTGACAAAG
>DATGMB010000168.1:0-22829 GCA_035293845.1 Bryobacteraceae bacterium | reverse complement strand
GGTGACGATCGCCAGCACGACCTTGCCCTTGAATTTCGGGTCTTCGTTTGAGAGGACGTTGCCGTTCACATCGGGGAAGCGGAAGGTGAAGACCTCGCTCGCATCGCGCGCCTTCGTGTGGGTGGTGTAGTCCTCGGGCTCCGGGATGCCTTTGGCGCGGGCGGCCTCAGGGCGGTACGCCACCATCTTGTGCGCGCGGGCGCCGCCGCTCTTCGGATCGAGGATGAGACTCCCGTCCTCCGCGGGCGTGACTTCGAGCAGATAAGGGCGCGAGCCATCGAAATGGCTGAGCAGAAATTTGCCGTCCTGCCAGGCTCCGGTGAGAGCGCCGGTATCGCCGTCGACGCGGAGAATCGTGGCCGACAATTCCGGCCCGTTCTGCTTGACGAGAAACCGCCAGGCTTTTTCGCCTTTGGAATTGGCGTCAACCGGGATGATCCATTGCCCGCCGATTTCCGGCACGTTGGCCGCATCGGCCGGCTTTGGCCGATAGCGTACGGCTTCGAACGGGCTGCCCTCGGGACGCTTGTCGCCGCGCATGTGGACCGCGCCGGCGAGCCGGCCGTCCGCTTCGGTGGCTTCGATGGTGACCAGATAGTGGTCCAGGGCGAGCACGAGCTTGCCGTTCTCGAACGAAGCACGCGTGGTGTTTTCCTTCTCCTCGCCGTTGTAGAGCGTGCCTTTGAGCGTGGGCCCGGAGCCGGAGATATCCAGCCGGAACGGAATGGCCGCGCCGTTCCAGGTGAGTGTGGCGTCCCAGCGGCCTTCGATCGATCCGGCTTGAGCGGCGGCGCTGAGAAAAAAGACGAGGTATGCGGAACGCAACATGGGCTTCTCCGTCAAACTAGACTTTCTTGATAGAGATTAGGGTAATTGCGTCCCCTTTGTCAATCCGCGGTGCTCCCGAGCGTTTAATCCGCGCGCAGAGCCTCCATCGGATCGACCGAGGCAGCCCGGCGCGCAGGGAGGTACGCGGCTGCCGCCGCCGCGGACACGAACAGAGCGAGCACAATGGCGATTACGGCGGGATCGATCGGCCGGACGCCGTAGAGCAGATCGCGGATGGCACGGCCGGCGGCCAAGTTCATCGCGATGCCCGCGGCCATGCCGCACAAGACCGGCACGGCGGCCTCGCCGAAGGCCAGCGCATAGACGCTGGTTCGCCGGGCTCCCAACGCCATTCGGACGCCGATTTCCTGTTTGCGCGTGACCACCGAGTAGCTGAGCACGCCGTAGATGCCGAGCATCGAAAGCAGCAGCGCGGCGGCGCCGAACGCCAGCAGCACCAGACTTTCGAATCGCTCCGTCGATACCGAATCCGCGAGTTGGGCGTTCAGCGTTTTGACGCGCGCGATGGTGACTTCCGGATCGTACTTCCAGATCGCCTGGCGCATGGACGAGGCGAGCGCGGCGGCGTTCGCGGCGCGAATCAGAAAGTAAGTCGGGAAGGGCGGCCGATCCCTGTAGTGCACGTAAGCCATGCGGGCCGGTGGAGTCTTGAGGGACGTGCTGTGCGAGTCGGCGACCACGCCGACGACCGTGAACACGCGGCCTTCGATTTTGATCTGGCCGCCGATGGGGTCGCCGGTCTCCCATAGCGCCTTGGCCTCGCTCTCGGAGAGCACGGCAGAGTGCAGATCGCGGTCGCGCTCTTCGAGGAAGCGGCCGGCGACGAGGTGCTGGCGGGTGGTCTCGAAATATCCGGGGCTGACCCAGCGGAAATTGATCAAAGGCGTTTCCAGCTGCGGCCTGTCCATGCGCTGGACCGCCTCGATCCAGGATTCGCCGCCGAGCGGCATGGCGCTTACGAGGGCAGCCGATTGGACGCCTGGAATGGCGCGCAGGTTGGCGAGGACCGCGTCATCGAATTCGGCCCGGCTCTGGTCTTTGGAGTACTTCTGCGGCGTGAGCCGAACCTCGGCGACAGCGGTCTGGGTAGTATCGAAGCCTTTTTCTTCGTGCAGCAGCGTGAGGAGGCTTCGGGAGAAGAGTCCCGTGAGGAGCAGCAGCGCGGTCGAGCCCGCCACCTGAACACCGATCAGCCAGCGGCGCAGCCGGTTGCCGTGGCGGCTTCCGAGCGACCGGCTGCCCGATTGGAGCGCGGCTTTGGGATCGCCGGCGAGGAGCCGGAGCGCGGGTCCCACACCCGAGAGAACGCTTGCCCCAACGGTGAGCAGAATGGAAAACAGCAGCACGCCGGGATTCAGCCGGACTTCCGAGAGGCGCGGCAGACCCACCGGAGTATCGCGCAGGAAGAGATCGAGCGCGGCGCGCGCGAGCAGAATACCGGCCGCGCCTCCGGCGGCTGCGAGCAGCAGGTTCTCCGCCAGAGCATTCCAGATCAGCCGCCACCGGGCGGCGCCCAGCGCGGCGCGCACGGCGGATTCGCGGCTGCGCGCCAGAGCTCGGCTGAGTTGGGCGTTGGCGAGATTCAGGCAGGCGATGAGCATCAGTCCCAACACGGAGGCCATCAGCAGCAGCAGCGCCGTCCGGGAATCGCCTACGACGGCTTCCTGCAGCGGCTGCACCCACGCAGACAGCGCTCCGGGGCGTCGATCGGCATGCCAGGCCGGGTCGGCGAGGATCTGCGCCTGAATCGTGTCGAGCTGGGCCGAAGCTTGCGCCAGCGTGACGCCCGGATTCAGCCGGCCCAGGGTGACCCAGTTGCCGTAGTTCCCGTTCCATACGAATTTCGTAACATCGAGCGCGACCGGGAAAAAGATGGCCGGATCGGGCGCCGCGCCTACGCTCTGGCCGGCGCGGCGGAAGGAGCGCAAGGCGCTGCCGCTAGGGAAGTGGAAGTTCGCGGGAAGGACGCCGACTACCTGGCGCGAAACGTCGCCGACGCGGATGGTGGCGCCGATGGCTGCGGAATCGCCGTGAAACAGATCCTGCCACAGGGAGTAAGTCACCACCGCCACGTTATCGTGGCCGGGAATGCCATCCTCCGGGGCGAAGGTGCGGCCCAGAGCGGCGTGCACCTGGAGAATGTCGAAGAAGTTCGGAATGGTGACCACCGCGCTGGTGAGGCGGGGGTGTTCCGCGCCCCGGGTCAGCCCCATGGCGGCGTACTGCAGGTACGTCAAACCGCTGAATGCCGTCGCGCGCTGGCGCCAGACTTCGACGTGCCGGGGATTCGGCCCCGTAGCGTCATCGCGGAGGAATCGGACCCGCTCCCAACAGGCGACCAGGCGTCCGCTCTCCTGAAACGCGAGCGGCTTGAGCAGGACCGAATCCACGACGGTGAAGACGGCGGTCGCCGCGCCGATCCCGAGTGCGAGCGTCAGGAACGCCGTCGCGGCAAAGCCCGGTGTTTTGCGCAGTGTTCGCGCGGCGTAGCGCAATTCCTGAAAGATCGTCTCCCAAAACGTCCAGCCCCACATGATTCGCACCTCCTCTTTCACCCAGGTCACGTTGCCGAATGCCCGGCGGGCGGCATCGCGGGCGTCACGCGGCGAGAGGCCGTTGGCCTCCTGCTCCTCAGCCTCCAGTTGCAGGTCGGAGCGGATCTCACGCTCCAGATCGCGCTCGCGATCCTTCCGCCTCCACCAGCCCATCTCATCCCTCCCCGGCAGGCCACATGATCCGTGCGACCGCGCCGGTCAGCTTCTTCCACTTCGACTCCTCGGCGGTCAGCCGCTTCCTTCCGGCGGGCGTCAAACGGTAGTACTTGAATTCGCGTTTCAGATCTTTACCCGCCGGCTCCCATTTGGCCGCGATCCAGCCCTTGCGCTCCAGCCGGTGCAGCGCCGGGTAGAGAGACCCGTGCTCCACCTGTAATAAGTCGTCGGTGGTGCGCTGAATATGTTTGGCGATCTGGTGGCCGTGCGCCGGGCCAAACAGCAGGGTGCGCAGGATCAGCATGTCCAGGGTGCCCTGGAGCAACTGAATGCGATCGGACGATTCGTTCGGCATAGGGGCGGCAGACATTCTACCCAAATCGCGGCCAACCGGGTAGACGTTCGACCGAGATTTCGGTTAGCCCCCGAAAAGCGGGTGC
Organism: Bryobacteraceae bacterium; assembly: GCA_035293845.1. Lineage (GTDB taxonomy): Bacteria > Acidobacteriota > Terriglobia > Bryobacterales > Bryobacteraceae > DATGMB01. The sequence goes on along the minus strand of DATGMB010000168.1, from coordinate 18,829 downwards.
GGCGAGCGCCGGTTCGGGACCCTTGCGTGGCGGTGACAAGGGTACACTATCCTCATGGCCCGCCATCTTCTGATCCTGCTTGCGCTCTGCGCCGGATTTGCCTTCCCGCAGAACCGCGTCTACGAACTCCGCACCTACACCTGTTACGAAGGCAAGCTGGAAGCGCTCAAAGCCCGCTTCCGCGACCACACGATTCGGATCTTCAACCGGCACGGGATGGAAAGCGTCGGCTATTGGGTCCCAGAGGATGAGGCCCGCAGGAACAACACGCTGATCTACATCCTCGTCCACCCCAGCCGCGAAGCCGCGGAGCAACACTGGAAGGAATTTAACGCCGACCCGGAATGGGTGAAGGTCAAAAACGAATCGGAAGCCAACGGCAAGATCGTGCAGCACGTGGACCGGGTGTTCATGGATCCGGCGGATTTCTCTAAACTGAAGTAGCCCAGAGCGCCTGATGGACGCGGCACGCCAGGCGCACATGCGCCTCCTCGTCGAACAGTTGCAGAAGCTCGAAGCGCGCCTGCGCGAGGGCGGCGGCGCGCAGCGCATCGAGCGGCAGCACCGCGCCGGCAAGATGACGGCGCGGGAACGCATTGCGGCGCTGCTCGATCCGGGCGCCTTTTTCCTCGAAATCGGCTTGCTGATCGCCTACGACCGCTACGACGGCCAGGCGCCGGCGGCGGGTGTCGTCACCGGGCTCGGACGCATCGAAGGACGCGCCGCGGTCGTCGTCGCGAACGACGCCACGGTGAAGGCCGGCTCGTGGTGGCCCGAGACGATCACGAAGATCCTGCGTGCGCAGGAGATCGCCATGCGCAACCGGCTGCCGATCGTTTACCTGGTCGATTCGGCGGGCGTCAATCTCCCCTACCAGGACGGGATCTTCCCCGGCCAGTACGGCGCGGGGCGCATCTTCTTCTACAACTCGCTGATGCGGCGCAGGCTGCGGATCCCGCAGATCGCGGCGGTGATGGGTCCGTGCATCGCGGGCGGCGCCTACCTGCCGGCCTTGAGCGACGTGATTTTCATGGTCGAAGGCACCAGCTTCATGGGCCTCGGCGGGCCGAACCTGGTGAAGGGCGCGACCGGGCAGACGATCGACGCGGAAACGCTGGGCGGAGCGCGGCTCCATACGGCATCGAGCGGCGTGGCGCACTACATGGCGGCCAATGACGCGGAGTGCCTCGCGAAAATCCGTGAGCGGTTCCGCCTGATGCCGGTGCCGCAGGCCCACGGTCTGCCCGAGGGGGCAGCCCAGGCTCCCGCGCGCGCGCCCTCCGACCTCTACGGCGTGCTGCCCGCCGACCACCGGCTGCCGTACGAAATGGAAGACGTTCTCTTCCGCATCTTCGATGCCGGCGACTACTCGGAATTCCAGCCGGAATATGCGCCCGAGATGTTGTGCGCGAACGCGCGGCTCGGCGGCCGCCCCGTTTCGATCGTCGCCAACCGGCGCGGCTTCCTGCGCGGCGAAGGCCGCCCGCGCATCGGCGGCATCATCTACACCGAATCGGCGCGGAAGGTGGCCTACTTCGTCGAGACCAGCGAACGGCTCGGCCAGCCGCTGATCTACGTGCAGGACGTCTCGGGCTTCATGGTGGGGCCGGAGGCGGAGCGCGAAGGGATCATCCGCGCGGGGGCGGAGATGGTGGAGACGATGTCCTGCGCGACCGTTCCCAAGATCGTCCTGACCGTCAATCACGCAAGCGGCGCGGGCTACTACGCGATGGCCGGGCAGGGTTTCGACCCCAATTTCACATTCAGTTGGCCGACCGCGCGAATCGGCGTGATGGAGGGCGATTCCGCGGTGATGGCGCTTTACTCGGCCGAGTTCGAAAAGGTAAGAGGCGGACCGGTGCCGGAGGACCTGCGCGAAGCCGTGGAGCGCACGCGCGCCGATTACGAGCGCTGGCTCGACGCGCGCTACGCCGCGGCTCGCGGCCACTGCGATGCGGTCATCGACCCGCTCGACACGCGGCAGGTGCTTTCGTTCGCCTTGGAGGCCTGCAGCACGGGCGCATCGCCTGCGGGCACGGAGCCCCAGCCATGATCCGGATCGCCAACGGGCAGGGCTTCTGGGGCGACTGGCTCGAAGCGCCGGTGCGGCTCGTCGAGCAGGGGCCGGTCGATTATCTGGCGCTCGATTACCTGGCCGAGATCACCATGTCGATCCTGCAGAAGCAGAAGCAGGGCGACCCGAATCTCGGCTACGCGCGCGACTTCCCGCCGCTGGTGGCGCGCATCGCGCGGCCGATGCGCGAGCGCGGCGTGCGGGTAATCGCCAACGCGGGCGGCGTCAACCCGCTGGCGTGTGCCCGCGAAACCGTGCGGCTCGCGCCGGGGTTGAAGGTCGCGGTGGTGCTCGGCGATGACGTGTTCGGCCGCATCGACGAATTCCTCGCCAAGGGATACGAGATGCGCGACATGGATACCGGCGAGCCGCTCGCGTCCATCCGCGGCCGGATCTTGAGCGCGAATGCCTACATCGGCGCGTTCCCCCTGGCGGAAGCGCTGGCGACCGGCGCGGACGTGGTGGTGGCCGGCCGCTCGACCGATACCGCGCTGACACTCGCCCCGATGGTCCACCGCTTCGGCTGGGGGCCGGACGATTTCGACCGCCTCGCCGCGGGCACGATCGCGGGCCACATCATCGAATGCGGGGCGCAATGCTCGGGCGGCAATTGCCAGGTGGACTGGCAGAACATCCCGGACCTGGCAAACATCGGCTACCCGATTGTCGAGGCCGAACCGGACGGCAGCTTCACGGTGACGAAGCACGCCGGAACGGGCGGCCGCGTCAGCACCGCTACCGTGAAAGAGCAGCTCCTCTATGAGCTGGGCGACCCCGCGCGATACATCACGCCCGATTGCGTCGCCGATTTCACCAGCATCCGCCTGGCCGCCGATGGGCCGGACCGCGTGCGCGTGACCGGCATCCGCGGCGGGCCGCGGCCGGACATGCTGAAGCTTTCGATTGCCTACACCGCCGGCTGGAAGGCGATGGGCACGCTGGTCTACTCCTGGCCGCAGGCGCGCGAGAAGGCGCGCGCGGCGGACGCCATCGTGCGCCGCCGGCTGGCCGCGCTGAGCCTCACGTTCGAGGAGATCTACACCGAATACCTGGGCATCGACGCGTGCCACGGCCCCGCCGCGCCGCCGAATCCCGATCCGCCGGAAGTGCAGGTGCGGATCGGCGTGCGCGGGCAGGATAAGAAGGCTGTCGACCGGTTCACGCGCGAGCTGATCCCGCTGGTGCTGAACGGCCCGCCGGGAGCGACCGGCTTCGGCGAAGGCCGGCCGCCAGTCCGTGAAATTGTGGCGTATTGGTCCGCGCTGATTCCCAGGGAAGAGATTGCGACCCGCGTCGAGGTGGTGGGGTAGACGGGACGCGATCAGCGCGCCGGGGCGGCCGGCAACATATTGCGGATAGCGGCGATGCGCCAGCCCCCGGGCGTCTCGACGCAGAGGATCGCTGTCCACATGTGCCGCGTCTGGCCGGCCGCTGTGCCGGCGATTTCATAGCGGCCGTCCGCGAGCGCGACTCCCGGTGCGAGCGTCCGCACCGATTCGACCGCGATCGTGCGATGGCCGCCGGTGGCCTCGGAGCTGGCGAGCGCGCCGCGCACGACGGCATCCCGCCCCTTCCGCCATTCGCCCGACGAGACGAGCTGGTCGGCATCGGCGGTGAAGAGCGCGGCGAGAGCGGCGGCGTCGCGGTGCTCGCGCGCATCGACGTAGCGGGCGACGAGCGAGCGGACCGCGGCATCCGGCGTTTGCTGGGCGGCCAGCGGCAGGGCGGCGAGAAGGAGCAGGAGGCTGCGCATACGCTTAGTCTCGCGCACGCGATGCCCCCGCGCCAGCGGTGGTATCCTCACGCTAATGGCTTCCCGGCGGCGGCTCTTCGGCGCGGCGGCGGTCCTGGCGTGCGTGGCGTCGTTGTGCGCGCAGCGGCCCTTCCGCGAATATCCGGGTCGCGAGTACTCGAATTTCCCGATCCCGCCGGACTGGCAGGAGAAGACGGAATGGGTGTTCGCGCGGCTGATGTACCCCACCATGCCCGGCGTTCACGGACGCGGACGCTGGGGGCGGCGCGGCTTCGGCGGCGATCCATGGACCCAAGGCTACACGAGCTGGACCACCGACTACCCGCGCTCCGACCGCCATTTCAGCGCGGCGCTGCGGCGGCTGACGCGCATCCACGCGCGCTCGGTCGAGCAGCCCGTGAATCTGGATGAAGGCGACGAGTTCGACTGGCCCTGGCTCTACGCGGTGGAAGTGGGGCACTGGAACCTCACCGATGCTCAGGCCAAGGCGCTGCGGGAGTACCTGCTGCGCGGCGGCTTCTTCATGTGCGACGACTTCCATGGCACCGAGGAGTGGGACGTCTTTGTGCGCAGCATGCAGCGCGTGTTTCCGGACCGGCCGATCGTCGAGATCGAGAACCCGGACCAGATCTTCCACAGCGTGTTCGACCTGGACGGGCGCTATCAGGTGCCGGGCGAGCAGTATGTGCGGACCGGGCAGACGTTCGAGTACGGCGGCACCGTGCCCCATTGGCGCGCCATCTATGACGACAAGGGCCGCGTAATGGTCGCGATGTGCTTCAACATGGACCTGGGCGATTCCTGGGAGCACGCGGATAACCCGGAGTACCCGGAGCGGTTTTCCGCGCTGGGCATCCGCATCGGCGTGAACTACGTCGTGTACGCGATGACGCACTGACGGCGCTACTGTGCCGCCAGGCGGGCGACGCGTCCGTCCTCCAGCGTGAACCACAGCGCCTGATCGGGGCCCGCCGCCATCCATGCGGGGTAGCTCGGGAACAGGCCGGCCGAGGGCACCGCATATTCCTGCACTTTACCCGAGGTCGAGATGGCGCCGACGCGGCCGCTGAGCGGGCCTTCCGTGAACCAGAGGCGGCCGTCCGGGCCGCGAGCGATGCCGGCGGGGAACGCGGGTGCGGAGGGCAGCGGGTATTCGACCGCCGAGCCGTCCGTGCCCATCCGGCCGATTCGTCCCGCGGCCCATTCGGTAAACCACAGCGCGCCATCGGGGCCGGCCGCGATGCTCGAAGGCTGCGAGCCTGCGGTAGGAACCGGGAATTCGACGATGTTGCCGGCCGTATCGCAGCGGCCGATCTGGCCGGCGGCGATCTCCGTGAACCACAGCGCGCCATCGGGGCCGAGCGCGATGGCGGCGGGCAGCGCGTTCGTAGTGGGCACAGCGTATTCCGTAATCGTGCCATCCGCGCCGATGCGGCCGATGTTGTTGCCATACATCTCGGTGAACCAGAGGCCGCCATCCGGGCCGAGCGCAATGCCATAGGGGTAGGCGGGCACGGTGGGCAGGGGGTACTCGGTGATGGAGCCGTCCTTTGCGACCCGGCCGATGTTATTGCCGCGCAGTTCGGTAAACCACAGGGCGCCATCGGGACCGGCGGCGAGGAAGTAGGGATAGGCGTCGGAGGTCGGCACCGGGAATTCCGAAATCGCGCCGGAGGTCGAGATGCGGCCGATGTTGTTGCCGTAGAGTTCGGCGAACCACAGAGCGCCGTCGGGGCCGGCGGCGATGCCTTTGGGCTCGGAACCGGCGTTGGGCAGCGGGTATGTGGCGAGGGACTGGGCGGAGGCCGCCCGCGGAAGCGCGGTCGCTATGAGGCCCAGAAATACCGGTACGGCGCGGCGCAGCAGGGCAAATGGCAGTGTCATCACAGACTGAAAACGCCTCCACACGGTTTGAGTTGCGCGATCGGGATGGCCAAATCGGGCCACCTTAAAATGAAATGCCGATCTGGAACTGCCTATTATAGACCGGCGCAGCGTGCGCGATCGCACGGCATCGCGCGTGGACGGCAGCTCCTGCGGGTGCGCAAATGGCACCGAAGTTGCACCTTGAATGTTATGCGAATCGCACTCATGTCGCTTGCGGTGGCTACGGCGATCGGCCTGACGTGCTGTGGCCCCAAATCCGAGCAGCGCAGCAGCTCCGCGGCGCGCCAGGCAGGGCGCGAGACCCACCAGGTGGCGCAGGATCTGAACCGGGCGGCGCAGCAGGCCCAGGACCACTTGCGGCGGGTCGGCCGGTCTTTCCAGCAAGGGTGGAATGAGGTGGGAGGGCAGAATCAGCGGCCGCAAAACCCGCAGCGGCAGGGGCCCTCGAAATGAGCGCCGTTTGGCCGCATCGTCCCTGGTCGTACGGGGCCGGAGTGGTAGGCGCGAGAGGAATCGAACCTCCAACCCTCGGTTCCGAAGACCGATGCTCTATCCGTTGAGCTACGCGCCCGCAGCAGACATTATCGCGCAAATCTGCGGTAACATGGCCGTTCCAACCTATGAAACTCACGTTCTGGGGAGCGGCCGGGGGAGTCACGGGCTCGATGCACCTCGTCGAATCGGGCGGCCGGCGGATTCTGCTGGATTGCGGCCTCAACCAGGGCCGGCGCAAGGAAGCGGACGCCAAGAACCGGCATCTTCCGTTCGCGGGCAGCTCGATCGACGCGGTGGTGCTCTCCCACGCGCACATCGACCACAGCGGCAACCTGCCGACGCTCGTGCGCGGCGGTTTCAGCGGGCCGATCTACGCGACCCCGGCGACCATCGACCTCTGTAACTGGATGCTGCGCGATACGGCCCACATTCAGGAGAAAGATGCCGAGTTCCTGAACAAGCGCCGTGACCACCGGAAGGCAATCGGAATCGAGAACGGCCACGCCGAACCGCTCTACAGCATGGCGGATGCCGAGCGCACGCTCCCGCTGTTCCGGCCGGTTCCCTACCACACGCGGCAGGAGCTCGGGCCCTGCCTGAGCTTCGAAAGCTATGACGCCGGGCATATCCTCGGCTCCGCGGCGGTGGTGTTGCACGAGGCCTCGGGCGCGCGCGGCGTGAGGCTCGCGTTTTCCGGGGACGTAGGACGGCCGAACGCGCCGATCATCCGCAGCCCGGAGGCGATGCCGCCGGTCGACTACCTCATCCTGGAGAGCACCTACGGCGGCCGGCTGCACAAGAGCCTGGACCACGTCGTGAACCGGCTGGAGGCGGTGGTCAACCGGACGGCCGGGCGCGGCGGCCGCATCATCGTGCCGGCCTTTGCCGTGGGAAGGACGCAGCAACTGGTGCTGCTGCTGCACCAGCTCGCCAACGAGAAACGCATCCCGAATATTCCGATTTACGTGGACAGTCCGCTGGCGGTGAACGTGACGGACGTGTACCGCGCGCATCCGGAGTGTTTCAACGAGGAGACGCGGGCGTACCTCGGCAATCACGAGGACCCGTTCGGCTTCCGGCGCCTGCAATACATCCGGGACGCGGAGGACTCAAAGAAGCTGAACGATCTGCACGGGCCATTTGTGGTGATTTCGGCCTCCGGGATGGCGGAGCAGGGACGCATCCTGCACCATCTGCGGAACAACATCGAAGATCCGCGCAATACGGTGCTGATCGCCGGCTTCATGGCGCAGGACACCTTGGGCCGGAAGCTGGTCGAGAAATGGCCGGAAGTGCGCATTTTCGGCGAGCCGGTGCGGGTACGCGCGGAAATTGCGAGTCTGGACGAGTTGAGCGCCCACGCCGATCAGAGCGAATTGTTCGATTGGATTCGTCCGATGGTCCCTTCCCTGCGCCGCGTCTTCCTGGTGCACGGCGAGCCGGAGCAGGCCGAAACGCTGGCCAAGTTGTTGAAATCGCGGCACAATCTGGATGCCATAGTGGCCGCGCCGGGATTATCTTTCGATCTTTCATCGTAACCGGGCGCGGCCCGGAGGCCATCTATACTGTAGTGATGCGCGAGCGGCGGATGCGGGCGAGACTCGGGGGCTAGGGCATCCGCGCCGCAAAAAGGAGTTTCCATAAGTGAGTCCGACACAATATCCGCAGCCGGAGCCGCGGCGCTCCAGCGTGATGCCCGCCCTGTTGGGCGGCGCCGCCATCGCGCTGGTCGCGGCCAACATTTATCTTTACGTGCAGATCGATCGCGTCCGCTCGGACGTGGCCGCGATGCAGAACAAGCTCAGCAACGAGCTGACGACGCTGCGCGACAGCGCCAACGTCACCACCGAGGCGCAGAAGCGCCATCTCGAGACGCTGAAGGAAGAGCTCGATGCGGCGCGCGCGCAGGCTCGCATGGCCGCCAGCCAGGGCAAGGCGGAAGCGCAGGCCTATGCCGATCAGAGGGTGAAAATGCTCGAGGCTGAGCAGGCCAAGGTGCAGCAGCAGGTTTCGAGCGAAATCTCGGACGTGAAGAGCAACGTGCAGCAGGTGGCGAGCGCCACTGACGCCAAGATTGCCGGGGTTTCGAACGATGTGACCGCGGTCAAGACGCAGGCCACGCAAACGGAATCGGAGCTGCAAAAGACGATCGCCGATCTGAAATCGGTGCGCGGCGACCTGGGCGTGCAGAGCGGGCTCATCGCAACCAACGCCAGCGAACTGGCGGCGCTGAAGCTGCGCGGCGAGCGGAACTACATCGATGTGAAGCTGGTGGGCAAGGAAGCGAAGAAGAAGCCCGTGCGCTTCGGCGATGTTTCGCTCCAGTTGAAGAGCACCAACCCGAAGAAGGGCCAGTACAGCGTCACGGTCTTGGCTGACGATAAGACGGTCGAGAAAGACAACCGGACCATCAACGAGCCGGTTCAGTTTTACGTCTCCAAGGGCGGCCACATCCCGTACGAGCTGGTGATCAACACCGTGACCAAGGACGGAATCGTCGGCTATATCGCGACGCCGAAGGAAACGGCGACAAGGTAAAGGAGAAGTCAGTAGTCAGGAGCTTAGGAGTTAGGAGGAGCGGCTGGGTGCGCCGCATGCTGCACCTCCTAACTCCTCAACTCCTAGCTCCTTCATTCCTCTATTCCCCCTCCGTCGGTTCCACCAGCTTCTCCACATGCACCCTATAAATGGCGGGCTTGCCGTCGCGGTCGCTTTGAAAGTAGACCCGCTGGCTATCGGGGGAGAACCGTGGAGCGGCGTCGGCGGAGTGGCTGCTCTTGTGCTCGCAGAGCGTGAATTCGCGGCGCGTGACGCGCAGTAACAGCAGAATCGTCGGCGATGCGGTGTTACGGCTGGCGCCGACGAAGACCGAGGTGTCGCGGTTGAAGCCGAGGGTGACAAACTGGCTGGTCTTGGCGACCAGACGGTCGCTGTTGGTGTCCGGTGTGTGCTCGCGGATGGCGTTCAATTGCGTGGCGTCATCGGGAAAGTTGAGATAGAGCAGAGTGCGGCCGTCCGGCGCCCAGTTCGCCGGGCCGACGCGGCCGGGCGCGAGCTTGAGCCTGCGGTTCCGCTGGCCGTCGGAATTGACGAGCCATAGCGCCTCGTCCCCCTGGCGATAGAGGATCTGCGCGCGCAGCGGGCGGGCGATCGGATGGCTCATCGCGAACGGCGCTTCCACGACGGTCGCCGCCGCGCCCTGCGACAGCGAGACCAGACGCAGGCGCGAGACATCGGCTCTCCGCTCGGCGAGGGCGGCGTGCGTGCCATCGGGGCCGACGCTCATGCCGGGGCAGCGCTCCCAGTCCGCAGGCGTTTCGTACAGACGGCGATCGCGCAGGCTGGTGAAGCCGGCGATCCAGAGGCCGCGGCCGGCGCAGTAGCAGAATGAGCGGTTATCCGGAGTAAGGGTGAGGGAAGCCGCGTCCAACTCCTCGGCGGCGGTCAACTGCCGCGCCTCGCCCGTTTTGACCTCCATGCGAAACGCCTGAAGCGAGCCCGCGCGATCCGCGGCGAAGAGCAGCGCGCCGCTGTTGCGCGTCATGGCGCGGTTGTAATACGCGGGGAGGATGCTGGAGGAGGCGGGATCGGTGAGGCGAAAAACATCGATTTCCGTGGTGGGATCGGAATAACGCCGGACGGCGCTGGGAAAGACGGCGCCCTTGCCGGATTGGGCCATCAACCGTCCCGCGGCGAAACCGGCGAGCACGGAGCGGCGCGAGAGGCCCATAGGAATGATGGTATCAGCGCGAAGGGGGGCCGTCGAGACTGCGGAGTTCCGTGAGGAAGCGCCGCACCGGCGCTTCCTCACGGCCGACCGATTGCCCTATTTACCCAGCTCGCGCCGGAGCGTCTGGCACGATTCGTCTTCGCACGGCGTGATCCAGGCTTTGCCGTCTGTGATCGCGCTGCGAACCGTCGGGGTCGAGACGACCCTGTCGCCGATCACCACCGCGATTTGCCGGTCGATGTGCGAACGCGTCAGAGCCGCCAATCGCCGGGCGGCCTCGGGCGCGAGTTGAACCGACAACCCGCTGCCGCGCGGTCCGCGCTGAATCTCAGGCTTCCCTTCGATGACGAGCGGCGCGAATTTCGCCGTATCGAGCAAGACGTCTTTGCCTTCGTACTTCCGGGTAACCAGATTCTTCGCCGTCGTGTTGCCTTTCTCAACGGCGTAGATGCCGTTCGCGAGCCGCCCGTTTTGGGCGGTCAAAGCGCTGCTCCACAGCGCGGCAATCCACATTACTTTCTTCATGAAATTTGCCTCCAGAGACACTACCCAGGTGGACGACGGCGCTCACGAACCTGTCGCGAGCGCGAACCCTTGCGATGCCGGATCAGCAGTGGATGGGTGGAGGCCGGTGCAGGAGGGGCGGGAAGGTCCCGGGCGCCGGCGGCGGAACTGCCCGCACCGTCGATCCGCAGTGGGCCTCTGGCGCTACCAAGCCAAACGGCGCTTCGCCGTTCGCGGCGTGGAGACTCGAGTCGATCCTCGATACCGCTTTCGACTGCTCCGCCGCTTGGAATGCGGGCGCTGCCGGCCCGCACGGGGCTGAGAACCAGATGGCGGAATCGGGCAACTGATGCGCGTGCGCACGCGCCATCGCCAGCCCAAGCACCAGGATCGGCGCCAAGGCAAGGGCGAAGCCTGTGCACCTGCGAACCATACATCGATGCTACACCCGCCCGCGCGATCAGTGTCGCGCGAACCAGTCGAGCACCCGCGCGGTGTATTCGTCGCGCGCCACGCCGATCGCATTGGCGTGGCCGGCGCCGGGCACTTCCCAGAGTACGGTCGAGCGCGGGTTCGCGGCGTGGAGGCGGCGCGAATGACGGAGGGGGATGTTGTCATCGGCTGTGCCGTGGATCAGGAGAACCGGCACGGAGGTGGCGCGCACAGCGGCCTCCGGGGACGCCTGACGGAGGTCGATCCCGTAGCGCAGGCGGCCGTAGAGCAGCCCGAGCGGGACGATCGCATCGGAGAGCGGGTGCGGCGCGCCGGCCTGCTTCATGCGGTCGAACGCGATGGATTCGAAATCGGCGAACGGGCACTCGGCGGCCACAGCCCGGAAACGGCGCTCGATGGCAAGGGACTGGAGCAGGATGGCGGCGCCCATCGATTCGCCCAGGCCGTAGAGCCGTGTCGCGCCGGTTCGGGCGAGGAGCCAATCGGCCCAGGAATGGACGTCGCCCGCTTCGCGCACCCCGTAAGTGATGATGGACCCGCCGCTCGCGCCGTGGCCGCGAGCGTCCGGCGTCAGGACGAAATACCCGGCGCGGAGCAGGAAATCAGCTTGCGACAGGACGCCGGCGCGGGTATCGGCAACGCCGTGCAGCAGGATGGCCGCGCCGCCGTTCGGGTGGGCGGGGCGGAACACCCAGCCATCGAGCGGCGTGCCGTCGGCGGCGGCGAGGCGCGCGGTCTGCCACTCGGAACCCGTCGCAGCCGCCAGGCCGCGGGCATCGCGCGGGTCCGGGCGCGGGCGCTCGCGGATGTGAACGGCGTTTTCGCCGGCGAAAATGGCTGCGCAGAGGGTTACAACGGCGGCGCCGGTCACGCCGGCGGTGAACAATCTGCGGGTCGGGAGCACCTGATTCGATGTTAGCGCGCCATCCATCCAGCCGCCGAGGCGCCGGGACGCAGAGAAAACGGAGTGATTATCATCGGACGATGCCTGACGAGTGCCTGTTTTGCCGCATCGCCGCCGGGAACGCGTCCACGGCGGATGTCTTCTACCGGGATGAGCTGACGGTCGCGTTTCTCGATCACCGGCCGCTCTTTGCGGGGCATTCTCTGCTGATTCCGCGGGCGCATTACGAGACCCTGGTGGACCTGCCGCCGGAGCAGGTCGGGCCGCTGTTCGCGAATGCCCGCACGCTCGCCCGGGCGGTCCAGGAGGCGATGGGGGCGGAGGGCAGCTTCGTCGCGATCAACAACCGCGTGAGCCAGTCCGTGCCGCACCTGCACATTCACGTGGTCCCGCGGCGGCGCAAGGACGGGCTGCGCGGTTTCTTCTGGCCGCGCGGTAAGTATCGCGACGCGGAAGAGGCTGCCGGCGTGTGCTCGGCGCTGCGTGCGGCCATGGATCGTCTGAAACCACCCCGCCGGTGAGGTGGTGCGGTAACACGCGGCACAACCGGCATTTCTCCGGGTAATGCGCCGCACGGAAATGCCGCCTCGCCGTCCTTAAACTGACTCACAGCGGAGATCGCGGCTCGCGATATCCCGGCATTCAAGAGGAGATTTTGACGACATGAGACGACTACCGTACACGTGTATTCTGCCCGCGCTCCTGCTAAGCGGAGCGGGACTCGTCCTGCCGCGCGCGGCGCAGGCGCAGACCGCTTGCAGCAATGCGTTCCTTTCGGGAACCTACGCCGCCAACGTTTCGAGCGCGAGCTTTCTTTCTGTGCTTGCGGCGTTGAACGGCACGGCGGCGCTTGCGACCGCGGCCACGCCGGCGTCCAGCGGAGACACCGGGACGAACGCGCCGGCGGCCGGCGGTAACGTGAATTCCGGCCAGGAGTTCTTCGGCTCCGGTGCAGGCAAGGTGAATACGGCGAGTACGCCGTCCACGACGCTCACCGGGAACGGCTTTCTGAACAACCCGATGAGCATCGGCGGCGCGAACCCGAGCACGAGCGTGTTCACCTTCGATGGAATGGGCAACATTCTGGGACAGCCGGTGGGGACGGTTCCGGTGCAGGCGGGCACCTACTCGGTGAACTCGGACTGCACGGCAACGATCTCGCTCGCGACCGGTCAGAAGTTCAACGCGGTCGTGGCGGGAGATGGCTCGCAGGTGCTCTTCCTGGAGAATAATGCGGGCCAGGGCGGAGCAGTCGGAACGCTGCGGCGCACCAGCGCGGCATGCCTCGCCCGGACCGGCCAGCCCCAGACCTTCGCGTTCAGCTTCTTCGGCACGCAGGCCAGCCCGGCCACAACGGGAACCGGGGTCACGCTGGCTCCCTCCTCGGCCCTCGGCTCACTGCAGTTGAATGGCGCCGGCAACTTCACGTTGACGGAGTGGGTCTACCAGAACGGCGCCACCACGCCGGTCACGGAATCGGGAACGTATTCTGTGGATGCCAACTGCGGCGTGACGCTCAACTTCCCCGGCGGCGCCGGCTCGGCGGCGTCCGGGTTCGCGGTGCCGGCAACCTTCCACGCGTCGCTCGGAACGAACGCCACGGGAACCCCGGCAATGACCACGCCGATGGGGTTGCTGGTGATCAATCCGGAATCGTTCACGACGGTGAACGCGATCGCGGTGGCGCAGTAGCTCGGCGCGGGGCAGGCCCGGCGTAAGCAATGGGCCTGCCCTGCCACCGCGGTTAAAGGCGCTCGGCGAGGATCTTCCGCCGCTGCTCTTCGCGGAAATCGTGGAGGCGGCGGCGCAGTTCGGGGCGGCTGGCCGCGAGAATCGCAATGGCGAGCAAGGCGGCGTTGCGCGCGCCGGGCGCCCCGATCGCCAGCGTGCCCACCGGAATTCCGGCGGGCATCTGCGCGGTCGAGAGGAGCGAGTCGAGGCCTTTGAGCGATGCGCTCTCCATCGGTACGCCGAGCACGGGCAGAACCGTGTGCGCGGCGCACACGCCGGCCAGATGAGCGGCGCCGCCTGCGGCGGCAATCACGACCTCGACGCCGCGCCCCTCGGCTTGGCTGACATATTCCGCCGTTTCCACCGGAGTGCGGTGCGCGGAAAGCACGCGGCATTCGTGCGGGATCTCGAATTTCGTGAGCATCTCATCCGCCTGGCGCATGACTTCCCAGTCGGACTTGCTGCCCATCAGTACGATGACGAGCGGTTGTTTTTCGGGCATGGTGGTGATGTTTATTGTCCCTGAGCGAGGCTGAAACCGGCCTGGCCGTTGAAGGATCGCAGCGTTTCGGTCATGGCGATTTCGATGCCGGCATCGGCGATGCGGCGCTGCAGATCGATCAACTGGCCCATCTTCGCGCTGCCCTCGGACACGAAGCGGCAGCGGAAGCTATCCGTGCAGAAGGTCTCGGCGGCTGCGAGACCGGCGGGCCACACCTTGACGCCGCGATTGTCGATCATCTGCAGTTGCAGACCGTCGCCTGCGAGCTTGCCGACGGCGTCGGCGAGATCGGCGGTCTTGCGGCTCGGCCAGTAGACGAAGACGTCGAGACCCTTGATCTGCGTGTCGGCCGTGACGCGCTGGCCGGCAGCAGGAACGGTGTGGGGCTGGCCGGCGGCGTAGCTGACCGCCTTGAGCGTGTTCGGCTTCTGGCCGAGGCGGGCGATTACCGCGCACGCGAACTCCTTGGTGCCGGCCTTTTCGGTGCTGACGCCTTCGGTAAAGATGTCGTAGGTGTGGATGCCGTCCTCGATCGTGCGGAGCCAGGCGTTGTGAACGCGCTCGGCGACCTCCGGCTGATTGATGTGGACGAGCATCAGCACGGCCCCGAGCAGCAGGCCGGAGGGGTTCGCGAGGTTCTGGCCGGCCCGGCGCGGCGCGGAGCCGTGGATGGCCTCGAACATCGCGCACTTTTCGCCGATATTGGCGGAGCCGGCGAGGCCGACCGAACCGGCGATCTGCGCCGCAACGTCGGAGAGGATATCGCCGTAGAGATTCGGCATCACGATCACGTCGAAGGCCTCGGGCGTATCCGCCATCTTGGCAGCGCCGATATCGACAATCCAGACTTCCTTTTCGATCTGTGGATATTCTGAGGAAATCTCGTCGAATATTTTGTGGAAAAGTCCATCGGTCATCTTCATGATGTTGTCCTTCATGAAGCACGTGACCTTTTTGCGATTGTGGCGGCGGGCGTATTCGAAGGCGTAGCGGACGATCTTTTCACTGCCGGGGCGGGAAATGAGCTTGATGCAGGAAGTGACTTCGGGCGTGAGCTGGTACTCGATGCCGGCGTAAAGATCCTCTTCGTTTTCGCGGACGATCACGACATCCATGCCGGGGTGCTTGGTCTCGATGAACGGATGGTAGGAGACGCAGGGGCGGACGTTGGCGTATTGCCCGAGCGTCTTTCGAGTGGTGACGTTGAGGCTCTTGAAGCCGCCGCCCTGCGGCGTCGTGATGGGGGCTTTGAGGAATACTTTCGTGCGGAGCAGGGATTCCCAGGAACTCGGCTCGATGCCGGCGGTGTTGCCGCGCAGATAAACCTTTTCACCGATCTCGATGGTCTCGATTTCGAGCGCGGCGCCAGCCGCTTCGAGGATCTGGAGGGTAGCGCCCATGATTTCGGGGCCGATGCCGTCGCCGTATGCGACTGTTATGGGAGTTTTGGTAGGCATATCGGAATAACACAGCATATTGGAATGCCTTACACCGCGCAAGGGGAGATAGCGAGCGGGGAGAGAGAGAATACAACCACAACCGGCCGCTGATTCTGACGCAGAGGCGCGCAGACGCGGTGATGCGGCGGGCTTATCCGCCGCCGCCGCCGCCCGGTGCAGGTGGCGCTCCGGGATTGCTGGGAGCGGAAGGCGCCGGGGGCTTGCCGGGATTGCTGCCGCCGGAAGAGCCGGAGCCGGAGCCGCGGTCGCCGGAGGTGCTGGTGCCGGTGGTGCCGCCCGCGGGGACGCTGCCGCCCGGCGTGCTTCGCGGCATGTAGACCAGGAGCTCGCGGGCTTTTTGCATTACGGCGCGTAACAGGTCGTTGCGGCCGACCTGGTTGCCGAGGAGCGGCTGGCCGCGGTAAACCGTGATGGATTCGCCCGGATGCAGTGAGACGGACTTGCCGTACGCGGTCCAGTTGCGGACATCCACCAGGCCTTCATCGACGCTGACGAACGTGGCGCCCTGGTCATCCACGACGACGTCGAAGACCGTGCCGCGGACGGAAATCACGGCTGTCGGGCTGGTGACATTGTTCGGATTGGGTACGCCCGGAGCGTGCTGGATGAAAACCTTCACGCGGCCAAGCCAGACATTGAGCAGATGCTCCCAGTCGCCCGGCGTCTCGCGGAAAACCACGCGCGAATTCGGATAGACCTCGAACGTGCTGCCATCGGAGAGGACCTGCAGCTTGGCGAAGCCGTCCGGGCCGGTGACGATGGTTTGCTGCGCCTTCACCGTGCAGCTCGTGTTGATCACCTGGCCGGTGCACGCCGAGAGGGCCTGCAGGTACGGTCCGTTCTGGAGCGAAACCTGGCCGGTCTGGTACACCACTTTGGCCCCGGAATCCTGCGCATGAAGCGGCGCGAGAGACACGGCGAGCGCCGCTGCGGCGAGCAGCGTGCGAACGGTCCGCGGGAACAGGATGCGCCGGAGCATAGGACGCGTTTCTACCGGACTCCGGAGTCTGAATCCGGGCCGGGCACGAGACGTATTCAGTCTAGCACCAAACCTGCATCGGCAAGCCGGGGACCGCGATTAAACTTTACTCACAAATTCCTGACTATACAGAGTTTTTGCGCTTCGGACGATGGGTTTTCGGGACGCCTTTGGGGTAGAATGGGACTCAGCCGTGTGGCATAAGGGAACAATCCGCGCGGGTGTGCTGCTTTTGACATTCGCAGCCGCCGCTCTCGCGCAGACAACGCCGGACTGGCGAAAGGTGGGAGGATCGGCCGTCGATCTGTCGCTGGCCTCGCCCGCGACCGGACCGGTGGCGCAGGTCTGGTTCTCGGCGGCGGGCGACGCGCTGCTGGCCCGTACGGCTTCCGGCAACGTGTTTCAAACGCGCGACTTCGAATCGTGGACGGCAGTCGATTGCACGGCTTCCCCGATCTGCCAGGCCCCGGCGCCCACACCGGTCGCCGCTGCCCGCATACCGGAGCCGGGCGCCACCGTGATCCAGGCCGCCGGCGATGCCGTCCACACCTATTCTCTAAGCCGGCAACTCTACCGCTCCGAGGATGGCGGCCGCACCTGGCAGAACCTGACGGCATGGCGCTCCGATTCGGTGATCGGCACCGGGCAGCACAGCGTGGCGGTGTCGCCCGCGAATCCGGACCAGCTCGTCGTCGCCAACGATTTCGGTGTGTGGCGGTCCATGGACGGCGGCCTCTCCTGGAGCGGCCTGAACCAATCCCTCCCCAATCTGGCGGTGCGGCGCATCCTCTCGACGCCGTCGCGAGGCGCCGGCGCCCGCGTTGCTGCGGACGGAATCGGCGTGCTGGAGCTGCCGCCCGGCGGGTCGGTGTGGCAGACCGCCGCTGGCGTGCCTGCCGATCCCGAAGCCGCGCTCCGCCAGCGGTACGCCGGGGCGGCCGGAACCGAGCTTTCCGCGGTCGCGCAGGTTCGCCAGTACGTCTACGCCGGCACACGCGACGGGCGCATTCTGGTTTCGATGGACAGCGGCGCCACCTTCCGCGAGACGACGATGCCGCAGGGCGCCGGGCCGGTGGTGCGCATCTTTGCGGACCCGGTCGAGCCGCGCGTCGCGGTGGCCGCGCTCGGCGGTTCCGGCCCCCGCATTCTCCGCACCACGCTGTTCGGCAACTTCTGGGATGTACTGGACGGCAATCTGCCCGCTGCGGCGGTTCACGCCGTCACCGCCGACCGGGCGGCCGGAGCGATTTACGCGGCCACCGATCGCGGCGTGTTCCTGGGCCGCGCGGATCTGGAAAACGCGAGCGCGCCGGCGGTCGATTGGATCGACCTCACGCGGCAGCTCCCGGCGGCGCCGGCCACGGACGTGCAGCTCGATCCCGCGGGGTTCCAGCTCTATATTGCGCTCGATGGGTACGGGGTCTGGGCTACGGCCGCCCCGCACCGGACCGGCACGCTGCGGATCGTCAACGGCGGCGATTTCAGCACGCGTGCGGCGGCTCCGGGCTCGCTGCTCAGCGTGATCGGCGGGCGGGTCGATTCCGCCTCCGGGGCCGGATTGAATTACCCGGTGCTTTCGGGCTCCGACGACGAGACGCAGATTCAGGTGCCCTTCGATGCCGTGGGTCCCAGTGTGGCGCTGGCGTTGCGCACGGCGCGCGGCACCGTGACGCGCGACCTGGCCGTGCAGCCGGTGTCCCCCACGATCCTGGTCAGCCAGGACGGCGCGCCGATGCTGTGGGATGCCGATAGCGGATTGCCGCTCGACTACCGCAGCCCGGCTCATTCCAACGGCCGGCTGCAGATCTGGGCCACCGGGCTCGGCCGCGTGAAGCCGGATTGGCCGGCCGGCATGCAGGCGCCGCTCGAGAATCCGCCAGCGGTGGTGGCTCCGGTGACCGCTTTTCTCGACGGAAAACCGTTGCAGGTGACGCGCGCGACGCTGGTGCCGGGGTATATCGGATTTTATTTGGTCGAGGTGCAGTTGCCGGCCATTGTCAACGCCGGAACTTCGGAGCTGTATCTGTCCGCCGGCGGACAGGAGTCGAACCGGGTGCAGTTGACACTGGAACCGTAGCGCTTCCGCACCATATTTCACACCTTCAGCTCTCCGGCGGTTGCCCGAAGGGGCCGGGTTTTGCGATAAAGAGAGCAGGGAATGCGGATGCCGGTTCGTCCCGAACGGAACCGGAACAGTTTGCATTCTCCTGGAGGGAGGGTATGGAACCTGACCTCGAAGGGGCCATCCGAGAGGATGGCCCTTTTAGCTTTCCTGCCCCGATATGCGCAAACTCTTCGCAACTGCCAACGATCCCACGATGACGGTCCTGCGCCTCGCGCTCGGAGCCGTCTTTTTC
>DATGMB010000167.1:0-3833 GCA_035293845.1 Bryobacteraceae bacterium | reverse complement strand
CCTGCTCGGCGACGCGACGCAGTACCTGATTCCGCAACTGAAGGTGACGGTCGAATTCTACGAAGGCAAGCCGATCAGCGTGGAGTTGCCGGCCACGGTGGATTTGACGGTAGTGGAGACCGAACCTGGCTTGAAGGGCGCGACGGTTTCCAACGTGACGAAACCGGCGA
Organism: Bryobacteraceae bacterium; assembly: GCA_035293845.1. Lineage (GTDB taxonomy): Bacteria > Acidobacteriota > Terriglobia > Bryobacterales > Bryobacteraceae > DATGMB01. Next base: position 3,663 of record DATGMB010000167.1, on the reverse strand, counting down.
AGCTCGAGACGGGGCTGGTGGTCCAGGTGCCGCCGTTCATCACGGAAGGGGAGAAGATCCGGGTGAACACTGCCGAGGGGACGTACCAGGAACGGGCCTGAGCGGCCCAGATGGCCAGTCGATTTCCGGCATAGCTTTCCTGGCCATGAGGCCCATATTGTCCAGTGGGCGGCTTGAAGGGCAAGAAAAACGGCGAGTTGCTGCAAGCGGCCGAGGCCGCCGGCTATGACGTTCTGCTCACCGTGGATCAGCGGATTCCACGGCAACCGCCCTCCGGCTGCAAGCTCGCGGTCCTCGTGATACGCTCGCGCACCAACCAGATGGAGGATCTGCTGCCGCTCGGGCCAGCGATTCTCAGTGCGCTGGAGACGATTGGGCCGGCGCAGACCCTCATCGTTTCGCTCCCGGCATAGCGCTATGCGTAACCAAACCGCCGGCCGGCAGTATATCCGTACATGCCGAACCTTCTGCCGGATTTGCGGTACGCCCTGCGGGGACTCCGCCGCGCGCCTCTGTTCAGCTCGGTAGCGATTTTTTCCCTCGCCCTCGGGATTGGCGCGAATACGGCCATCTTCACCCTGATGGACCAGCTCCTGCTGCGGAAGCTGCCCGTCCGCGCACCGGAGCAGCTCGTGATGCTGGTGCAACATGGCGCTCATAGCGGCAACAACATGGGCGCGCGGATGCACTCCTATCCGATCTACCAGGATTTCCAGCAGAAGGCGGCACCGTTTTCGGAGGTGATCTGCCGCCGTCTCGTGCCGACGTCCGTGGTCATCGACAGCCATACCGAGCGCGTGGATGCCGAGTTGGTTTCGGGCAACTATTTCTCGATGCTGGGCGTCACGGCGGCCGCCGGCCGGTTCTTCCGCTCCGAGGAGGATGATCGCCATTTCCGCGGGCATCCCGTCGTCGTGCTGAGCTATGACTATTGGGCGACGCGGTTCGCGCGCGATCCGGGCGTCGTCGGGAAGAAGATCCTGGTCAGCAACTATCCGATGACCGTGGTCGGCGTCTCGGCGGCGGGGTTCGCGGGACTCGATCCGGCGGTCTCACCGCAGATCCGCATCCCGATCCTCATGGAGCCCGTTCTGATGCCGCAATGGGGATGGCTGGATCCGGGCAGCCGGCGGACGCGATGGGTGCAGGTGTTCGCGCGGCTGAAGCCGGGCTACACGGCGGCCTCCGCGCAGCCCGCGGTGCAGACGCTGTTTCACCAGATCCGCGAATACGAAACCACGCTGCCGGAGGCGAAGGACTGGTCCAAGTACATGCGCGATCAGTTTCTGCGCGGGACCGTGACCGTGGAGCCTGCGGCGACCGGGTACTCGGATCTGCGGAACAGCTTTTCCAAGGCGCTGGTGGTGCTGATGTGCATGGTGGGTCTGGTGCTGCTGATCGCCTGTGCCAATGTGGCGAACCTGCTGATCGCCAAAGCGTTCGCGCGGCAGAAGGAGATTGCGGTACGGCTCTCGATCGGCGCTACGCGGGGCCAGTTGGTGCGGCAACTGCTGGTCGAAAGCGTGCTGCTTTCCGCGATCGGCGGCGCGTCCGGCATCATGCTGGCGATCGCCATGACCCGCGGCCTGCTGGCGCTGATCCCCACGGAAGGCAATCCGCTGTTGATCGCCGCCACGCCGGACGCGCGCATTCTGGCGTTCACGCTGGCGCTGACGCTGGCGACCGGCCTGCTCTTCGGGATGGTCCCGGCGCTGCGCGCGAGCCGCCCCGACCTCTGGAGCACCTTGAAGGACGCCGTAGCGCCGAGATCCGGAATGACGGGCTCGCTGTTCCTGCGCAAGAGCCTGGTGGCGGCGCAGGTGGCGCTGAGTTTTCTGCTCCTGTTCGGCGCGGGGCTGTTTGTGCGCAGCCTGCAAAACCTGCGCGCCGCCAATACCGGGTTCCGCGATCTGGACAACTTGATCACGTTCCAGGTCGCGCCGGCATATAGCGGATACGACGATGCTCGGACCGTTCACTTCTACGATGAGCTGCTGCAGGGCCTGCGCGCGGTCCCCGGAGTGAAGTCGGCCGGGCTCGCGGTTGTGCCGGTGCTGCACGGCGACGAATGGGACAGCAGCACGCACGTGGAGGGTCACCACGCAAAGGACGGCGAAGACATGCAGGCGTTTATGAATGCAATCTCGCCGGGGTATTTCGAGACCATGGGCATCCCGCTGCTCGAAGGGCGGGATTTCGACCGGCGCGATATCCGGGAGGATGCCAAGGTGGCGATCGTGAACGAGAAGTTCGCCCGGCATTTCTTCGGTAACCGCAGCCCCACCGGGCGGCATCTCGGGCGGGGCAAGGGTGACAAGCTCGATATCGAGATCGTCGGCATGGTGGCGGATTCGCTTTACGAGGGGCCGCGCGAGGGCGTGCGGCGGCAGGTGTTTGTTCCCGATTGGGGGAAAGATAGCGCGGCGTTCTATGTGCGCGGCAGCCTGCAATCGAACGCTTTGTACGGCGCGGTGCGCGCCGCGGTGAAGCGGCTCGACCCCGCCATGCCGGTCTACGAGCTGAAGACGCTCGGGCGGCAGCTCGACGAGACTCTGCTCTCCGAACGGCTGATCGCGCTGCTTTCGGCGGGCTTCGGGCTGCTCGCGACGCTGCTTGCGACGATCGGGCTTTACGGCGTGATGGCGTTTGCGGTGGCTCGCAGGACCAAGGAACTGGGGCTGCGGATGGCGCTCGGCGCGGCGCGTGGCAACGTGATCTGGATGGTCATGCGGGAAGTGATGGTGCTGCTGGGCATTGGGCTGGCGATCGGGATTCCGGCCGCAGCGGCGCTGAGCACGCTGGTTTCGACGCAGCTTTACGGAATCAAGGCCCAAGATCCCTGGATTGCGGGCGGGAGCGTAGCCGTGCTGGCGGCGGTCGGCGCGGTGGCGGGAATGATTCCGGCGATGCGCGCGAGCCGGATCGATCCGATTCTGGCGCTGCGTTACGAATAGGCGGTTGAAGACGCCCGGAGCCGGCCACTGGCGCAAGGATGTCACGGATAAAGTGGAACGTATCCTCGCCGGGCGCCTCTCGACTGTTTAAGGCAGCAGGCGCCCGCCATCGACGACCATCGTCTGCCCCGTGATGTAGCTGCCGCGATCGCTTGCGAGCAGAACGGCCACTTCGGCGATTTCTTCGGGCTGGCCGAGGTGCTTGACGGGCTGGTCTTCGATGATGCGCCGCAGCTTGGCTTCGTCCTTCCAGTAATATTCGCTGAGCACGGTCTGGACCATGCCGGGGGCGATCGCGTTGACGCGCACTCCGCGTGGGCCGAGTTCCAACGCGTAGGACTGGGTCATCATGATGAGCGCGGCTTTCGTCATGCTGTAGAGCATGCCGTGGTATTGCGGGCGGATGCCGGAGATCGACGCGATATTAACGATCGAGCCCCAGCCGCGCTCGCACATGCCGGGTGCGACGGCCTGCATCAGACGGAAGGCGCTCTTCAGGTTGATCTCGATCATCTTGTCGAATTTGGCCTCGTCGATTTCGAGCACCGGCTCCTGGGCGATGTTGGTCGCGGCGTTGTTGACCAGGATGTCGATGCGGCCGAACTCGCGGTGCGTGGTCTCGACAAGCTGCCGGATCTGATCGGCGCGGCCGACGTGGCACGCGAGCGGGCGTAGCCTGCCGGGACAGCCCGCGGCTTCGGCCGCGACG
>DATGMB010000166.1:0-55808 GCA_035293845.1 Bryobacteraceae bacterium | reverse complement strand
TTCTGGCGGCCGGGCGTGATCGTCACGGCGGAGCACACCATCCGGCGCGAAGAGGAGATCACGGTCACGCTGCCGGACGGATCGAGCGCCGCGGCGACGCTCGCGGGGAGCGATCCGGGCACGGATCTCGCCATCCTGAAGACCGAATATCAGGGGCAGACGCCACCGAAGCTGACCGCGCAGCCGGCGCCGGGGCATCTGGCGCTGGCCATCGGGCGCTCGGAGAATTCCGGCGTCAATGCGACCCTGGGGATCGTCAGCGCCCTCGGCCCCGAGTGGCGCACGTGGCGCGGCGGGCGCCTGGACCGCTACATCCGGCTCGATCTGACGATGTATCCGGGCTCCTCCGGCGGCCTGGTGGTGAACACGGCGGGCGAGGCGGTCGGCATCGCGAGCTCGGCGCTTTCCCGCATCGCCGGCGTGGCGATTCCAGCCAGCACGGTCGAACGCGTGGTCGAGGAACTGCTCGCCCGCGGGCGGGTGCGGCGCGGATATCTCGGCGTGGGCCTGCAACCGGTGGAGCTGCCGGGACATCACAAAGGCCTGATCGTCCTTTCGCTCGAGCCGGAAGGGCCGGCGGCGAAAGGCGGCGTACTGATCGGGGACGTGCTGGTGGCGCTCGGGGGAAAGGCGGTCGAGGACACCGACGATATTCAGCAGGCGCTCGAAGCCCGCGGCGTCGGCGAGGCGATCGAGACGGAAGTGGTGCGCGCGGGCGAGCGGCGGAAGCTGGCCGTGACCATCGGCGAGCGGCCGCGGAGGAACTGACATGCGCGGATTCGGAGAAATCGCGGAGGCGCTGCGGCGCTCGACGGTGCAGGTCATGCCGGCGGGGCGCGGGCAAGGGTCGGGCGTCATCTGGAGCACGAACGGGCTGATCGTAACCAATGCGCACGTGGCGCGCGCGGATACGGCGGAGGTGGAACTGTGGGATGGGCGGCGTTTGCCGGGGCGGGTGCTGGTGCGGGACCCGTGGCGCGACCTGGCGATTTTGCGGGTGATGGCGAGCGGGCTGCCGCCGGCCTCGCCCGGCAATTCGGACGCGGTCCGGCCGGGCGAGCTCGCCATCGCGGTGGGCAATCCCCTGGGCTTCGCGGGCGCGGTATCGACCGGCGTCATTCACTCGACGGGGCCGATCCGCGGGATGGGCCGGCAGCGGTGGATCCGCGCGGGCGTGCAACTCGCGCCGGGCAATTCGGGCGGGCCGCTGGCGAACGCGCGGGGCGAGGTGGTCGGGATCAACACCGCGATCGTGCAGGGGTTGGGGATCGCGGCGCCGGCCAACTCGGTGGCGGAGCTGGTCGCAGTGGTGCGGAGCATGATGCAGCAGGCCGGGCGCGCGGAGGCGGCGGCGTGATCCGTCTCGCGATCGCGGCGCCGGCCGCGGTCACGCGCGCGGGGTTGGAGGCGCTGGCGGCCTCCAACCCCAACATCCAACTGGCGGGCGCGTTCGAGGATCTGAGCGCGGTGGAAGCGGTGGCGCCGGATGTGGTACTGGCAGCGCTTCCCCTCTCCGAGCTCTCCCCGCCGGAAGCACACTCTCCGGCGTATGTGCTCCTCGCGGGATCGGAGCCGCCGGCCTGGACCGCGGAAGCGCTGCGGTTGGGCGTGCGGGCCATTCTCCCGCGGGACGCCGGAGCGGACGAGATCCTGTCCGCCGTCGAGGCGGCCGCGGCCGGGTTGGCCCTGATCCGGCCGCACGAATTGGAGCGGCTGCTGGCTGCTTCGCCCGTGCCGGCCGCGGCCCAGCCCTCCAATCTCACGGCGCGCGAACTGGAGGTGCTGCGCATGATCGCCGAAGGCGCGGCCAACAAGACGATCGCGTGGAAGCTGAATATTTCCGAGCACACGGTGAAATTCCATGTGGCGTCGATTCTGGCGAAGCTGGGCGCGGGGACCAGGACGGAGGCGGTGGCCATCGGGGTGCGGCGCGGGCTCGTCATGCTCTAGCAGGGTATTCCCGATTCCGCGTTACACTTCCAGGTAATGCGAAGCGCACCTCTGTTTCTTCTCCTCGCCTGCCTCTCTCCGGCGCAACCGCTGCGCGTGGCAATTGCGGGATTGGCGCACGGCCACGTTTCTGGATTCCTGAACGGGGCCGCGAAGCGAACGGATGTGAAGGTCGCCGCGATCTTCGATCCCGATGCCGCGCTGGTGGCGTCCTACGGAAAGCGGTACGGCATCCCCGCGGAGGCGCAGTTCACCGATCTTGGGCGCATGCTGGATGCGGTGAAGCCGGAGGCGATAGGGACGTTCACCAGCACGTACGACCATGCGAGCGTGGTGGAAGCGGCGGCGGCGCGGCACATCCCGGTGATGATGGAGAAGCCGCTCGCCGTCGATATGAAGGAGGCGCGGCGCATTCGGGATGCGGCGGCGCGCGGCGGCATACCGGTGATCGTCAACTACGAGACCACGTGGTATCGCAGCCACGGCGAGATCGCGAAGATCTTCAAGGAGCAGCGCGCGGCGGGCGAGATCCGCCGCATGGTCGCGATGGACGGGCACCAGGGGCCGCAGGAAATCCACGTACAGCCGGAGTTTTTCGCGTGGCTGACCGATCCGGTGAAGAACGGCGCGGGCGCGATGTTCGATTTCGGCTGTTACGGCGCCAACCTGATGACGTGGATGATGGACAACCGGCGGCCGCTCAAGGTCACGGCCCTCGCGCAGACGGAGAAGCCGCAGATCTATCCGCGGGTGGACGATGAGGCGACCATCCTGCTCGAGTACCCCAAGGCGCAGGGGATCATCCAGGCTTCGTGGAACTGGCCGTTCAGCCGCAAGGATTTCGAGGTATACGGCGTCCAGGGGTACGCCATCGCGACCGGCGGCGATCATTTGCGCGTGCGGCTTCCGGGCCAGAGCGAAGAGGGACAGCGGACGCCCGGCGAGCTACCGGCCGACGAGCGCGACTCCATTAGTTACCTCACGGCGGTGGCGCGCGGGCGCCTGAAGCCCGCCGGGCTGAGTTCGCTCGAAAACAACCTGATCGTCACGGAGATTCTGGTGGCCGCACGGGAATCGGCGCGGACTGGAAAAACAATCTCGGTGCCAGTAGAATGAGCAGTGGTTTCCCCGAAATCCATTGGAGGAGAGTCTCGATGAACCGCGCCGCTCTGGTGATTCTTGCCGCTTCGCTCGCCGGCACCCTGCATGCGCAGAACCCGCTGATCAACGAAGCGAAAGCGCAATACACCCGCTACAAGAACGTTCTGATCAAGGCCGCCGAAGCCATGCCGGAGGCCGATTATAGTTTCAAACCGACGGAGATTCAGCGCACGTTCGGCGACCTGATGCTGCACATCGCCGGCCAGTACCGTCAATGCAACGCGGTGCGGGGCGGCGAGCAGAAGGCGCTGGACCTGAAAAAGACCGCCAAATCCGATATTGTCGCAGTGCTGAAGGAGTCCTTCGACGCCTGCGATGCCGCGTGGGATTCGATGAACGACACCACCGCGCACGAAATGATCGCCGGGCGTGGCGGGCAAACCACGAAGCTCGGAACGCTGATCGGCAGCGCCACGCACGACGCCGAAGAATACGGGTACGCGGCTGTCTACCTGCGGCTGAAGGGCGTGACTCCGCCTTCCAGCCCGAAATGAGGCTTTAATACCCGCCCTATTCCGAATCCGCGAGCAGCCGCGCCGCGGCCGAGCTGCGGCGGACGATCGCGTAGAGCACAATCTGCAGCACGATCGCCACGCCGCAGCCGGCAATGACCGCAAGCGCGCGCTGCTCGCCGCGCTCGATCGCGGAGCCGGTCCCCATGGTGACGATCAGAACGCTGGCGCCGGCGGAGCGGAGGCCGGTGTCGAGGCGCAGCCACTCGCAGGCGAAAACGATGAGGACGAGCGAGATGGCAACTGCCGCCGCATGCCAGGGAATCGCCAGGCTCACCGCGACTCCGATCCCCGCGCCCAGCAAGTTGGCGAGCACGCGAACCGCCGATGCCGCCAGCGAGCTGCGGAAGCCCGGCTGCAGCACCAGCACGGCCGAAACAGCCGCCCACATCGCATTGGGATTCCCGATCCAGCGAAACAGCAGCATCACCGCAACGGTGGCGATGACGGCCTGAATGGCGTAAGTGAGGGCCTCGAGACGGGTCTGCGAATCGCTCGCGCGCTGGGCCTGAATCTGCGAAAGAAGATTGTGGGTCACCGGTAACCGATACCGCCGAATGCTAAAATTATACTTTCCACCGGAGGACATGATGGCTGTGAAAGCGCGCCGCAGGGCGGTCGCAGTGGATGTGGGCGGTGTGAAGGTCGGGGGGAATCATCCGGTCGTCGTGCAGTCGATGACCAATACCGATACGGCCGACGTCGCTTCGACCGTGAACCAGGTCATGGCGCTGGCGCGGGCCGGCTCGGAGCTGGTCCGGATCACCGTGAACACGGAAGCGGCGGCGGCGGCGGTGCCGAAAATCGTGGATACCGTCCGGCAATTCGGCGTGAACGTGCCGGTCATCGGCGACTTCCACTATAACGGTCATATCCTCCTCAAGAAATACCCGGAATGCGCGCGCGCGTTGGCCAAGTACCGGATCAATCCGGGAAACGTGAACATCGGCCGCAAGACGGACGACAATTTCCGCACCATGATCGAAGTGGCGATCGAGAACAACAAGCCGGTGCGGATTGGCGTGAACTGGGGCTCGCTCGATAGCGCCCTGCTGACGCGCCTGATGGACGAGAACTCCAGGCTCGCCGAGCCGAAGGACGCGCGCGAAGTGACCATGCGCGCGATGGTGATCAGCGCGGTGGAATCGGCTCGGGCGGCCGAGAGCTACGGGCTCGGACGCGACAAGATCATCCTGAGCGCGAAAGTCAGCGGCGTCGAGGACCTGATCGACGTTTACCGCGCGCTCGCGGCCGAGTGCGATTACGCGCTGCACCTGGGGCTCACGGAAGCGGGGATGGGGAGCAAGGGAATCGTGGCCACGGCGGTGGCGCTCGCGCCGCTGCTGCTCGAAGGGATCGGCGACACGATCCGCACCTCGCTCACGCCGCTGCCCAACGGCGACCGCACCGAGGAAGTGATCGTCTCGCAGCAGATTTTGCAATCGCTTGGCATCCGCAGCTTCACCCCGCAGGTGACGGCATGCCCCGGCTGCGGGCGCACCACCAGCACGTTTTTCCAGGAAATGGCCGATCAGATCCAGACGTATCTGCGGGAGCAGATGCCGAAGTGGAAAGCGACGCATCCGGGTGTCGAGACCATGAAGGTGGCGGTCATGGGCTGCGTGGTGAACGGACCGGGAGAGTCGAAGCACTCCAATATCGGCATCTCGCTGCCCGGCACGTTCGAGGAGCCGAAAGCGCCGGTTTACGTGGACGGGCGGCTCATGACAACGCTCAAAGGCGACCGCATCGTGGCCGAATTCCTCGACATCCTCAACGACTACGTGGACACCCACTACGCGGCGGAACTCGCGGCCGCGCCCCACGCCTGATGCCGAAGCGCTTCACGCTCGTCGAAGCCCAGAAGCTGCTGCCGCGGCTGGATACGCTGCTGCGGGAAGCCATCGGGCTGAAGAACGAATTGGAAGAGGCGGGCCGCGCCCTCAAGGAGCTGCAGGAGCGGCTCATGATGATGGGCGGCGTGGTGGTGGACCGGGAGCGCGCGCTGGCGGTGCGGCAGCGCCGTGACGCCGCAGCGGCGCGGCTGAAGGCGGCGGTGGAAGCGGTGCAGGAGACCGGCTGCATCATCAAGGACCTGGATATCGGGCTGGTTGACTTCCCTACCCTGTTTCGCGGCGTCGAGGTCTATCTTTGCTGGAAGCTCGGCGAGGACGCGATCGGCTTCTGGCATGGCGTCGACGAAGGCTTTCGCGGGCGCAAGGCGATCGACCGGGATTTCCTGGATCACCATGAAGGCGAAGCCGGCGACTGAAACGGAAATCAAACTCAAAGTGGAAGATGCGGCGGCAGCGCGGCGCCTGCTCCGGGGGGCCGGTTTCCGGCTGCACAAGCGCCGCGTGTTCGAGGACAATGCGGTTCTGGACACCGCGGGGCTGAAACTGCGCAAGGCGGGCGCGTTGCTGCGGGTGCGGGAGGCCGGTGGCGCCGCCACCATCACGTACAAGGGGCGCGCGGCCGCCGGAAAACACAAGTCCCGCGAGGAACTGGAAACCGGTGTGGCGGATGCGAACGCGTTTACCCACATCGCCGAGCGGCTGGGGCTGACGCCTCGCTTCCGCTACCAGAAATACCGCACGGAATTCCAGGAACCGGGCGGCAAAGGCGTCGCCACGCTCGATGAAACGCCGATCGGCGTATATCTGGAACTGGAGGGGCCGCCCGCCTGGATCGACCGCACGGCGCGGCGGCTCGGTTTCCGCGAGGCGGATTACATCACCGAGAGCTACGGAGCGCTGTATTTTGCCTGGTGCAGGGAGAATCGGGTGAAGGCAGGGAATATGGTGTTTCGGGGGCAAAAAGGATAGAGGGCCGGAGGACAGGAGCCGGACCGTTTCTCCTGTCCTCCTGGCTGGCCCTCCGGTTACTTCTGCATCGCTACGTAATCGGAATCCGGCACCTTGTACCGCGGCTTGGGGGCGCTTTCGGGCTGGCCTACGCGGACCGGCTTCTGGGTTTCCCTTTCGAGAGTCTTATCGCCGTTGGGCTGCGTCGGGTGCGCGCCCGAACCGGGGGTAATCGGCGTGCCCTGTCCTTCGTCCCACCAGACCACGCTTTCGGCGCAATACACGCTGAGCACATCGAGGAGGTGATGCAGGGCGGCGGCCTCATCGCCATCGAAACCGCGCTGCTCCTGAGCCACGGCCATCACGGCGTCATTGGGAGAGATCACGTACTTCTGTTCGGACGCGGGCACGAACGAGCCGTTCACCATAGTCCCGGTCTGGACGATCCAGACTAGCTTTTCTGTACCCAGATCCCACGTCACGGACGCGAGCCGCTTCACCTTCTCCGGCTGCTGCGGGGGATTCTGGCCCATTTTGGGATCCGCGGCAAAGGCGGCGGCCGCGAAAGAAAGCAAAAGGACGACAGCAGTTTTCATGTAATTCCTCTTCCCGATTCGCGATGGGTCGCCTTCGAGGGCCAGGCCCGCGAATCTGCTGACCACAACAGCAGTTTGTGGGCCGCAGCCGCGCGAACAGGTCTGGAATCCCACCTTCAGCGCGGAGCGTACGGCGAGCGCCGAATTGCGGAACCAGGACTCAGGGGTTAGCAGTAGCGGCCCCGGCCGGGGCGGCGACGAGGAAGACCGCGACCTCCGCCAGCAGGTTCGGCAACAACGTAACCTTGCGGTGGCCGGAGAGAAAATACCGGCGCTCGATGGCCAGTTTTTCCGCGGTGGCGAGGTTCTCGAAATCGTGCACCGTGAGGAAGTGGATATTCGGGGATTCGTACCACTCGTATGGAAAGAGGCGCGTGCGCGGCGCCCCGCCGCTCGTCAGCATGGAGAGGCGCACACGCCAATGCCCGAAGTTGGGGAAAGCCACGATCGCGCGGCGGCCGACGCGCAGCATCTCGCGCAGCACATGCAGCGGGCGGCGGGTTTCCTGCAGCGTCTGGCTGAGGATCACGTAATCGAAGATGCCGTCCGGGTAATCGGCGAGCGCCTCCTCGATATCGCACTGAAACACCGAAACGCCGCGGGCGATGGCGCGCTGCACGCTTGCGCCGGAGATCTCCACGCCCCGGCCGGCGACGTTCTTGTTCGCGGCCAGCCATTCGAGCAGTTCGCCCTCGCCGCAGCCGAGATCGAGCACACGCGCGCCGGGCTCGACAATCTCGCCGATGATGGCGTAATCGCTGCGGCCGAGCAGATCGGGAACAAAGCGGCTCTCGCGTGCGGTCTTGGGGCTCATGCGAGCTTCTCGAACGTGCTCGCCAGGAAGCCGGCGACCAGCGCGCTTTGCTCGGCGACATCGACCAGGAACGAATCGTGGCCGTAATTGGATTCGAGCTCCACGTAGGCCACGTCGTGGTTGCGGGAGCGGAGGGCGCGCACCATCTCCTGCGATTGGTAGCTGGGGTACAGCCAGTCGGAGCTGAAGCTGATGACGAGGAAGCGTGCCTGAGCCGGGTCGAGCGCGGCGGCGATCGAGCCGCGCCCCGCCGTGAGGTCGAAATAGTCCATGGCCTTCGTGATGTAAAGGTACGAGTTGGCGTCGAAGCGGTTCACGAACTGGCTGCCGCGATAGCGGAGGTACGATTCGACTTCGAAATCGACGTCGAAATCGAAGCCGAAATTCTCTTTCCCGCGGAGCCGGCGGCCGAATTTTTCGCGCATCGAGTCGTCGCTCATATAAGTGATGTGGCCGACCATGCGCGCGACCGCGAGGCCGCGCGCGGGCGGCGGGCCGCCGTAGTAATTGCCGCCGCGCCAGTCCGGATCGGCCATGATGGCCTGCCGGCCGACCTCGTTGAACGCGATCTGCTGCGCGCTGTGCCGCACCGTGGAGGCGATGGGGATGGCGGCGGCCACCGCGTCCGGGTAATCGACGGCCCATTGCAGCGCCTGCATCCCGCCCATCGAGCCGCCCGCGACCGCCAGCAGCCGCCGGATGCCGAGCGAATCGATCAGCATCTTCTGGAGCCGGACCATGTCCCCGATCGTGATCACCGGGAAGGACATCGCATACGGACAGCCGGTAGCGGGGTTGATCGAGGCAGGGCCGGTGGTGCCGCGGCAGCCGCCCAGCACGTTGCTGCAAAGTACGAAGTAGCGGTTCGTGTCGAAGCCCTTGCCGGGGCCGATCATGTTGTCCCACCAGCCCGGCTTGCCGGTTTCGGGACTGATTCCCGCGGCGTGGGCATCGCCGGAGAAAGCGTGCAGGACGAGGATCGCGTTGGAACGGGCGGCGTTGAGCTCGCCGTATGTCTCGTAGGCGACCTCGACCGGCGCCAGCGTGGCCCCGCAATCGAGCGGCAGCGCATCGAAGCGGGCGGTGCAGGATTCCGAGATCACGCTGTTTCCACCGCCAGGTCGGTGGCACAGAGGAGCACCACGGCAATCCACAGCGAATCGGCCAGGAGGAGATGGAGCATCTGCATCCAGACCGGCGCGAGCAGGAAGAGGTTGAGGACGCCCGCGGCGAGCTGCGCCGCGAGCAGTCCGCCGGCCGTCCAGGCCAGACTCCGCGCGCGCACGCTGCGTTCGCCGGCGGTGAATGCATAGAACGCGAGCCAGACGGCTACGCCGGCCGCCATCACCGGATGCCAGAGGCGCAGCCGGACGAGGATATTGGCGGCGGCATCCAGATCCTGCGCCAGCCCGGCACGCAGCGAGGCGGCCGGAAATAGCGTATCGCCCAGAGCGGCAATCACGCCGCTGATGCCGAGCAGCAGGAGAGCCGCCAGGCTGGCGGCGGCCAGCCAGGCGCGGCGGCTTCGGATGCGAACCGCGGCCCGTCCCGATCCCCACCAGGCCGTAAGAGTGAGGCAGCCCAGAAGCGTCAGGGTGTTGATGAGGTGGGCCGCATCGGCGAAAGCGCGGGCGGGCGAGGCGTTGTTTTCGACCAGCCCGAATTTGACGAGCAGTGCCCCGAGGATGGCTTCGGTGACCAGAAAGGCGCTGCTCAAAACCGCGCCGAGGCGCGCGGGATGCCGCTTGGGAAATGCGCGAAACGCCCACACCGCGAGCCCGAGAATGAGGAAGGTATCGATGCCGCTCGACGCGCGATGCGTGAACTCGATGAATCGCTGCACGCTGGCGAGCTGCGGCACGACTTCGCCGTTGCACAGCGGCCAATGGTTGCCGCAGCCGGCGCCGGAGCCCGTCGCGCGCACATAAGCGCCCCAGAGCACGACGGCAATGTTATAGGCCAGCACAGACCAGGCAAAGCGCGCCAAAGGCGGCTTGGCCTGTGCCGGTACCGGGCGGGCCGGGCCCGCTGGAGCTGTCACCATGAAGTCTTATTGTATCGCCGGACGATTGGCGGCTCGCGCAAGCGGCGCGGAACGGGTCTATGATAGCCGCATGGCAAGACTGACCCGCCGCACGATTTTCCGCTCGGCCGCCGCGGCTGCGGCCGGGCGATGGCTCCGCGCCGATACCGGGCGGCTGCGCATCGGCGTCACGGACTGGAACCTGCGCCTCATCGCAAACCCTGAAGCGGTGGCGCTCGCGGCCCGGCTCGGCTTCGACGGCGTGCAGGTCTCCTTCGGACGGCGCATCGCCGATGGCAAAATGCCCGGGGATAATCCGGAACTCATCGCGCGCTACCTGCAGGCCTCGGCGGAACACAAGCTGCCCATCGACGGAACCTGCGTCGACATGCTCCACACCAACGGTCTCAAGAGCGATCCGCTCGCCGTCAAATGGGTGCGGGATGCGATCCGGCTCACGCAGGCGCTCCACACCGGCGTGCTGTTGTTGCCGTTCTTCGGCAAGTGGGCGATTCAGACGCCAGCGGAACGCGAGGCCGTTGCCGGCCGCGTCCGCGAACTGGCGCCTGAGGCCGAAAAGGCGGGCGTAATCCTCGGCCTCGAAAACACGATTTCCGCGGAGGACAACGCGCGCATCCTGGACCGCGTGCGTTCGAAAAACGTCCTGGTCTATTACGACGTAGGGAATTCGACTAATAACGGCTTCGACGTGGTGAAGGAAATCCGCTGGCTCGGGAAGGACCGCATCTGCCAGATCCACCTCAAAGACAATCCGCATTACATGGGCGAAGGGAAGATCGATTTCCCCGCGGTGCTGCGGGCCATCCATGACATCGGCTTCACGGGATACGCAAACCTGGAGACCGACGTGCACCAGGGCAGCACGGTCGAAACCGACATGCGGCGCAACCTGGAATTCACGCGAAAGACGCTGGCAGCGGTTTAACTAAGCCAGCAGCCGCGCGGCCGGCTTCGCGAAATACGTCAGGATGATGCTCGCGCCCGCGCGCGTGATTGACGTAAGCGATTCCATCATGGCGCGGTCGTGGTCCAGCCAGCCGTTGCGAACGGCCGCCATGATCATGGAATACTCGCCGCTCACCTGGTAGGCGGCGATCGGGACGTCGAAGCGCTGCCGCGCCTGGCAGATCAGGTCGAGATAGGGCATCGCCGGCTTGACCATGATCATGTCGGCGCCTTCTTCGAGATCGAGCTCGATTTCCCGCATCGCTTCGCGGCCGTTGGCGGGGTCCATCTGGTAGCTGCGGCGGTCGCCGAATTGCGGCGCGGAATCGGCCGCCTCGCGGAAGGGCCCGTAGAACACGGAGGCGAACTTGGCGGCGTAGGAAAGGATCGGGACGCGCTCGAAGCCGTTGGCGTCGAGCGCCTGGCGGATCGCGGCCACGCGCCCGTCCATCATGTCCGAGGGAGCCACGATGTCGGCGCCCGCCCGGGCGTGGGAGAGCGCGGATTTGGCGAGCCATTGCAGCGTGGTGTCGTTATCCACGTCGCCGTCCTTGATAAAGCCGCAGTGGCCGTGGCTGGTATACTCGCAGTTGCAGACGTCGGTGGCAATGAGCAGACCCGGGACCTCGCGGCGGATCGCCCGGATCGCCCGCTGCACGATGCCATCATCGGCGTAGGCGCCCGAGGCCATCTCATCTTTGTGCTCGGGGAGGCCGAAGAGGATGATGCCGCCAATCCCCAGCGAGCGCACCTCGGCGCATTCCTTGACCAGCTCGTCGATCGACATCTGGTAGTTGCATGGCATCGAGCCGATCTCGCGCCGGACGCCCTCGCCGGGGCACACGAACAGCGGCAGGATGAAACGCCCCGGGTGGAGACTGGTTTCCCGGACCAGGCCGCGGATCGCCTCCGAAGACCGTAGCCGGCGCATGCGGTGGGTTGGAAACGGCATAGAACCAGGATTGTAACGCGTAGCCGCCGGGGGGCTTGACAAGCCACCGTACCCGGTTAGAATAAATCTCATCAAAGCGCTGCATATGCAAACCGCTTGTGACCATAACCGCACCCAGATCATTGCCCGCCGTGACGGAGTGGACTACGTCGAATGCCTGGACTGCCGCCAGATCTTCGAAGCCGAAGACCTGGAGCCGGTGAAGGTGGAAGACGACGACGAGTAGAACTCCGGCCGAAACCGTAACGCAGAGACAGTGAGACACAGAGACCGGACGCAGGGTCTCCCCGCTCTTCCCCTGCGTCTCTGTGTCTCCGCGTCAGATTTTGGTTAGCATGAAGAAGAATGCACGATATTTCTTTCTTCCGGAGCAACTTCGACCGGGTGGCGGAGCGTCTGGCGACGCGCGGGCCGGTAGCCGGCCTCGAACAGTTTCGTGAGCTCGATGCGGAGCGGCGCGCCGCCATCTCGCGCGTCGAGCAGCTCAAGGCGGCGCGCAACGCCGCCACCGCGGAGATCGCGAAGCTGAGGCGCGAAGGCGCGGACACGGCCGAACGGCAAAAGGAAGTCCGCGGCATCGGCGAGGAAATCGCGGCGCTCGATGGGCAGGTCAAGGCGCTCGACGAGCGCTTCCGCGAGCTGCTCTCCGGAATCCCGAACATCCCGCAGGAATCGGTGCCGGTGGGCGCGAGTTCGGAAGACAACGTCGAAGTCCGCCGCTGCGGCGAGCCGCGGAAGTTCGATTTCGAACCGAAGGCGCACTGGGACCTTGGCCCGGCGCTGGGCATTCTGGATTTCGACCGCGCGGCCAAAATTTCCGGCGCGCGTTTTGCCCTCTACTGGGGCCTGGGCGCGAAGCTCGAGCGGGCGCTGATCAATTTCATGCTGGACGTGCACACGCGCGAGCACGGCTACACCGAAGTGCTGCCGCCGTTCCTGGTGAATTCCGCCAGCCTCTACGGCACCGGGCAGTTGCCGAAATTCAAAGAGGACCTGTTCAAGTGCGAGGACCGCGACCTGTGGCTGATTCCCACGGCCGAGGTGCCGGTCACGAACATCTATCGCGATGAGACGCTCGACGAATCCGCGCTGCCGGTGCGCCTCTGCGCCTATACGCCGTGCTTCCGCAGCGAGGCGGGATCGTACGGCCGCGACGTGCGCGGCATCATCCGGCAGCATCAGTTCCAGAAAGTGGAGCTCGTGAAATTCACGCGGCCCGACCAGAGCAACGAGGAACTGGAGAAGCTGACCGCGGACGCGGAGGACATCCTCGCGCGCCTCGGCCTGCCGTACCGCACCGTCGTGCTCTGCACCGGCGATATGGGATTTTCCTCGGCGAAAACCTACGATATCGAGGTCTGGCTGCCGGGCCAGAACGGGTACAAAGAGATTTCCTCCTGCTCTAATTTCGAGGCATTTCAGGCGCGCCGCGCGGGAATCCGCTTCCGCAGCGGCAAGAAGAACGAGTTCGCCCATACGCTGAATGGCAGCGGCCTCGCCGTCGGCCGCACGTGGGTCGCGATCGTGGAAAACTATCAGCAAAAAGATGGTAGTGTGGTAGTCCCGGAAGCGCTGCGGCCCTATCTCGGCGTGGAAGTCATCCGCCCGTAGGGACCGGTATGCCCGGCCCGAGGTCGCCAGGTATGAACTTCCAACTCATCGGCGCGCTGATCGGCTTGCGCTACAAACTGCTGTGGGCGCGCGTGCGAACCCGCAACGGGCGCATTGCGCTATTCATGGCCGGGTATCTGCTGTTCATTCTGGTGGCGGTCCTGATGGCCTTGGGCGGGCTGGGCGCGGGCATCACGGCGGTCCGCTCGGGCAAAGCGCAACTGATCGCGCAGATCGTGCTCGGCTCCCTGTTCCTGCAGGCTCTGCTCGGCACGGTGATCATGGGCTTCGGCATGAACGCCGCGTTCTCGGATTTCGAGCTGCGCCGCTACCCGATCGGCGCGATGGAGCGGCGTCTCACGCGGCACCTGATCGGCATCGTCGACCCCTACTGGTTTCTCATCCTGGCTCTGGAGCTGGGTCTTGCCGTGGGGCTTTACGTTTTCGGCTCGGCCTCGCTCGGGTTGGGAGTGGCCGCGGTCCTGCTCCTGTTCGTGTGCAATTATCTGCTGGCCCGCGTGGTCGGGCTTTGGATCGACCGCATCATGCAGACGCGCATGGGCTCGGCCGCGATGCTGCTGATCGTCATTGGCGGCTCGGCCTTCGCGGGCCAGATTCCGCTGCTGATGACGCGGCACCCTTCGCTCGCCGCAAAGTCCCTGCGGGTGCTGGCCTGGACCCCGCCGTTCGGCGCCGCAGCCGCCATGACCGCAGGCGGCTCGCAAGTGGCGGTGGGCTTCGCGATCCTTGTGGCTTGGATCGCTGCTCTGGGCGCGGTGCTGGCGGCTCTGGAGCGGCGCCCCGCGGTGCGCCGCAGGGTGGAAACCACCGCCATGAAGTTCGAAAGCCCCCTCGACCGCGTGGCCGCCTGGTTCGCCTCCGAAGACGCCCCCATGGTGGCGTTCTGGATGCGCTTTTTCGCCCGCAATAACCGCTTCCGCACCGTGATGTTGATTTCGCTGCCGCTGGTGGCATTCTTCACCTACAATTTCGGCCGCGCCGCGAGGGGCGGTTTCGAGGGCGGCTTTTTCGTCGCGGCGCTCGGCGCCTTCGGCATCGTGAGCTTCCCCACTTCGCGCTTCGCGGTCAACCAATTCGGGTACGTGGGCGGCGGTTTCCGCCGGTTTTTCCTGCTGCCGGCGGACCCGGCGGCGGCCCTGCGCACCGGCAGCCACGCCTCGCTGCTGCTCAGCGCCCCCCTGGTCCCGCTGGCCGCGCTCGGATGGGCGCTGATCACACCGCGCGTGGGTATCCCGTTCGACCCCCGGATGGTCGTGATGCTGCTCGCGAGCTCCACCACCGGCCTCTTCCTGTTCCACGGCCTCGGACTCTGGGTCACCATCTACAACCCGCGCCGCGGCAATTACTACGCGAACCTCGGCAACGATCTTTCGCTGCTCGGCAACATTGTGATCGTCGGCGGCGTCTTCGCGGCGATCGGCCTGCCGCAATTGCTGCGCGCCTTCGCTCCAGGACTGGTCTCGCCGGAATACTGGTGGACGGCGCTCATCTGGGTGGCGGCAGGCACGGCCTTCTACCGTGCGTCGCTGGCCGCTGCCTGCGGAGCGTTCCCGCGGCGGCGCGAAGCGCTGATGGCGGTGGTCGAAGGAAGGGCATAGCTGCATGGACGCGATCCGCATCTCCAACCTCGTGAAAAAATACGGCAACGTCGTGGCCGTGGAAAATCTGTCGCTCGAAGTGCCGCAGGGCTCGATGTTCGGCTTCCTCGGCCCGAACGGCTCCGGCAAATCGACCACCATCGGCTGCCTCACCGGCCTGCTCGACCCCACCGCCGGCTCGATCGAAATCCTCGGCCAGCCCTTCGACGTGAACGCCGTCGCGCTCAAGCGCCGCATGGGCGTGATGCCCGAGACGCTCGGGCTTTTCGAGCCGCTCTACGCGCACGAATTCCTGGCGTTCGTCGGCCGCATGTTCGGGTTGGACGAGGGCTCCGTCCGCAAGCGCGTCGCGGAACTCCTCGCCGCCCTGGAGCTCACCGATAGCTCGAAGACGCTTTCCGAATACAGCACCGGCATGCGCAAGCGCGTGGCCTTCGCGGCGGCGGTGATCCATTCGCCGGACGTGCTGTTCCTGGATGAGCCGTTCGAGAGCATCGACCCCGCGGGCGTGGCCCTGATGAAGCAATGGCTGCGGCGGCTGACCGAGCAGGGCCGCACGGTGTTCATTACGAGCCACGTGCTCGAAACCGTGGAGCGGCTGTGCGACCGCGTCGCCATCGTGACGCGGCCCGGCAAGCTGGTGTGGCAGGGCGACATCACGGTGCTGGCGCGCGACGGCGCCATCGAATATGACGGACAGCAGTTCCGCGCCCTGGAGCCGCTCTTCCTGCACCTGACGGGCGAGCGCTACGCGGATCTAAACTGGTTGTGATGAAACTCTACCTCAAGCCCACCTGAACGACCTGCCGCAAAGCGAAGAGTTTGCTTCGCGAAAAAGGTGTCACCTTCGAGGAGGTCGATCTTAACCGCGGCCTCACGGTGGAGCAACTGGACCGGCTCATCGGCTCGCGCGATTACCGCGATTTTCTGAACCCGCGCAACGAGCTGTACCGCGAGCGCGGCATGAAAGAGAACCCGCCCGCGCGCGCCGAAGCGCTGAAGCTGATGTCGGAGCATCCGAACCTGATCCGCCGGCCGATTCTGGTCAAGGGGCATCAGGTGATTCTGGGGTATGACGAAGAGGCTCTGAGAGGGATCCGCTAACACCACACCGAGGCCGTCCTCGGGAGCAAGTGGCATATGATATGCCACTTGCCGGATCAGCGCAATGTGGAATCAGAAGGTTACGAAGGTGTGGTGGCATATCATATGCCACTTGGCGCAGACCACCGTCGCGGACGGCTAACGCTCCACGCTCAAAACCGCCGCCGGCGCCTTCAGCGGCATCAGCCTCGGACCCGGCCGGCCGCAATCGCAGGCGGTCTCTTCCAGCGCGGCATCGAACGCGGCGGGCGTCCGGCCGTGCGCCAGGTGGAACCCCTGCTGCGCCTCGCATTCATAGCCGATAACCACGCCTCGCTCATCCACCAGGATGGCCTGCACGGGCACACGGAACCTTGCCCACAGCGCGTCCCGCTCCTCGTCGGGGAGAAACGGGCTGCGCACCAGAGGAAACACCGCGCGCTCGACGGGAACCGCCGCAGCGGCCGCCAATTCGCCGCAAGTCCCGGTCAGCGCCGCGCATGGTCCTCGCGCTCGCGCCGCGCGGGCAGGCTTCACATGGGGATACAGCGGGTGCCGCACTCCTCGCGCAAACAGACGCATCGCCGATTAGTGCGGGGACGCGGCGAAAGTTCTCAGGAAAATAACTGGCGCAGATTTTCCCCCAGGATCAGCCGCGCCTCGGATGCCCCCAGCCCCAGCTCTTCCAGCACCTTCACCTGGCTCTCGAATATGGCCCGGTTCCAGCCGCGCGGGAAGAATGAAGAATCCGTGCCGAACAGCAGCCGGCCGGCGCCGGCGACGTCCAGGGCGCGGCGGAACACCGTCTTGAGGTCCAGGCCTTCGTAGCGCATCCACGAGTTGCTGCTGGAGGTGTCGAGATACACGTTGGGACAGAGGTCCGCCAGCATCAGCGCCTCCCGCAGGTAGCCGGCCCCGAAGTGCGGCACGACGAAGCGGGCCTGCGGATAGCGCAGCGCCAGGCGGTGCAAATCCAGCGGGTTCGAGTAGCGCATATCGAACGGGCTGGCCAGCCCGAGTTTCTTGCGCACTCCGACGGTCAGCACGCCGCAGTGAACAAAAACCGCCATGCGGCGGGAAGCCGCCTCTGCGATCAGCGCCTCGGCGCGCTCGTCCTCGAGGCGGTAGCCATGCATGGCCGGAAACAGGCAAATCGCCCGGAGCCCATCGGCAATCCTCGCGTGGAGCGCGGCCGGATTGACCATTGCGTAGGCGTAAAAACGGCCCGGACAGGCGCACGCGGCGGCAATCACGGAGGCTTCGTCGCCGGGAATGCTCGCGATCAGCGCCGCGCTCGCGACTCCGTGGAGGTCGAGCTCGGCGGCCCACTGGCGCGCGAGGCCGGCGGGATCTTCCGGCGGAACGTCCCAGCCGAGCCGCGGGCCCACTTCGGCGAATCCGAGCCGGGCCTCGCCGGCGAGCCGGATGAAAAAATTGCGGGAGAAGAAGTGAACGTGCGCGTCGGAAACGGGGAGTTCACCCCATGGTGTTTGCATCGGGCTTGTTCCAGTGCGTGAGACCGGCGGCGAGCGCGAGCTGCGTCAGGCCGGCGACGTTATTGACCCCGAGCTTCTTCATCATCGTCTTGCGGTAGCTGCGCACGGTCTGAAGACCCAGATCGAGCAGCACCGCGATATCCTTGCTGGTCTTGCCTTCCGCCACCAGCCGCAGCACCTGCAGCTCGCGCGGCGAGAGCGATTCGAGCGGGCTGCGGTCGCGCGTTTCGAGGTCGCCCCGCTGAATGCGCGTCAACAGCTTATCGGAAACTTGCGAGCTCAGGTAGGAACCGCCGCGCGCCACGGTGCGGAGCGCGTCCAGCAGTTCGTTCGAGGACGCCTTTTTCAACACGAAAGCCCTTGCGCCCGAGCGGATCGCGCCCACCACGGAGTTTTCGTCATCGTACATCGAGAGAATGACGATCTTCACGTCCGGGCAGTGGCGCAGCAGCTCGCTGGTGGCTTCGATCCCGTTCATGCCGGGCAGCCCGATATCCATCAGCACCATCGCGGGCTGGGTCTTCTTGCAGGCCTGGACGGCATCGGCGCCGTTTTCGGCCTCTCCCACCACGCGGAATTCGGTGCCGCGCTCCAGGATCGTCCGAACGCCGTCCCGGACCAGCTTGTGGTCGTCCACCAGTACGATGTCGAATGGCATTCGTGTTCAAAGTCCTCCCGTGCCGGTCGCCCGGACGGTGCTGCCGCGCCCGCGGCTGCTCGCGATCTTCAGCTCCAGGCCGGCCTGCGCCGCGTAGTGCTCCATGGTCAGCATGCCCAGCCCGCGGTAACCGCCCCCGAGATCGCTCGGATCGAATCCTCTTCCGTTATCCCGAACTTCCATGTGGACCTGGTCACCTGTGCACCTTATCGCGATTTCTATCATAGAGCAACCGGAATGCGCGACAGCATTTTCCGCCGCCTCCTGCGCGATATGGTACAGGGCCGCCCCAACCCCCGGCTCGATCTTCATCGAGGGGTCGACATTGACGCGAATCGTCCCCAGGAACCGCTCCCGCAAGCGGATCGCCAGCCGGTCGAGCGCGGGGCGGAGCCCGGCGCGCTCCACGGTGGCCGGGTTGAGCTCGTGGCTGTAGGCGCGCACCTTCTCCATCATTTCTTCGAGCAGCCCCTGTATTTCGGCGATGGGTCCGGCGG
This sequence comes from Bryobacteraceae bacterium, assembly GCA_035293845.1. Lineage (GTDB taxonomy): Bacteria > Acidobacteriota > Terriglobia > Bryobacterales > Bryobacteraceae > DATGMB01. The sequence continues at coordinate 37,066 of DATGMB010000166.1, read as the reverse complement.
CACGCCGCGCCAGTTCGGGGAAATCGATGCGCAGCAGGTCGAGCTGCAGGCCGAGGGCGGTGAGATTCTGTCCGACGGAATCGTGGAGGAAGCGCGAGCAGGCCTTGCGCTCGAACTCCATGGCCTTCAACGCGGAAAGCACGGTGCGGCGGAGCTCCTGCTCGGCGGTATTCCACGGCGTCACCTCGCGCGCCGTCACCCCCGCGAAGCACCCCGCGTCCGTGCGGATCGGAAAAACCGAGATGTTCCAGCTATGCTCGCCGCGGCGGTCGCGCAGCGCCAGCGTCTCGCCCGCCAGCGCCCGCGCCACCCGCTGGCTCCAGGTGGAAGCGAGATCGGAATCGAGGTCGCCGACAGTCCGGCCGAGCAATTCCGCGGCGGACTTGCCCAGAACAGAGACGGTATCTCCGTAGACCCGCTCGAACTTCCCGGCGGCGCTCACAATCCAGTGGCACGCCGGGCTCTGCGAGAGGAAATCATCCACCAACGACATAACACAACGCGGGCCGTGAGGCCGCGTCCCTACTTCTTCCGGCTCAGGACCTTCCGTACCGCCGCCGCAACGTCCCGCGCGACCAGGCCGTACTTCTCCAGCAGCTCATCCGGCTGTCCGGATTCCGCGTAGGTGTCCTGGATGCCGACGAACTCCATCGGGCACGGATGCGTCTCCGCCACCACCTGCGCCACGCGCACGCCCATGCCGCCGTCCACCAGATGCTCCTCGGCCACCACGATCGCGCCGGTTTGCGCCGCCGCGCGGCCGATCGCTTCGCGATCGATCGGCTTCACCGTGTGCAGATCGATCACCCGCACCGAGATTCCCTCGGCTTCGAGAGCCTCCGCCGCGAGCATCGCCTGGGCCACCAGCAGGCCGTTGGCAATCACCGTGACATCCGATCCGTCCATCACCTCGATTGCCTTGCCGATCTCAAACTTCTGGGTTCCGTTATAAATCACCGGCGCCTTGGGACGGCCGGTGCGGATGAAGACCGGGCCCACGTGCGCGGCCGCGGCGCGAACCAGCGCTTTGGTCGACGTTTCGTCCGCCGGCGCGATCACCACGAAGTTCGGCAGCGAGCAGGCCAGCCCGATCTCCTCGACGCTCATCTGCGAGGGCCCGTCCTCGCCGATCGAGATGCCGCTATGCGTGCCCACCACCTTCAGATTCACATTGGGATAAGCGGCGCCCGTGCGGAGCTGCTCGAAGCCCTTGTTGATCACGAAGGCCGAAAAGCTCGAAACGAACGGGATTTTGCCGGCATACGCCAGCCCGCAGCCCGCCGCGACCATATTCGATTCGGCGATGCCGAAGGAAAAGAAGCGCTCCGGGAACTCCTTCTGGAAATAGACCGTCATCGTGGACTTGGAAAGGTCCGCGTCGCACACCACGACGTCCGGGTTCTCGCGGCCGAGTTCCACCAATGCGCGGCCGAACGCTTCGCGCGTCGCGGCCCCCAGCTTCAATTCGAATTTCGTCTGTGGCGTCATGCTTACTGGAGCTCCTGTAACGCAAGAGTGACTTCGTCCGCGGTGGGCGCGGTGCCGTGGAATTTGGGGTTGTTCTCCATGAAAGACACGCCCTTCCCCTTGATCGTGTGGGCGACGATGCAGGTGGGCTGCCCTTTGGTGGATTGCGCCTCTTCGAGCGCCTTCCGGATGGCCGTGAGGTCGTGGCCGTCGATTTCGAGCGTATGCCAGCCGAAGGCGCGCCATTTATCCGCCAGCGGCTCGATTTCCATGATGTCCTTCACGAAGCCATCGAGCTGGATGCGGTTGTAATCCACGATCGCGACCAGGTTATCGAGCTTATGAAATGCCGCCGACATGGCGGCTTCCCAGATCTGGCCTTCCTGGATTTCCCCATCGCCGAGCATCACGTAGGTGCGGTACCCGCGCTTGTCCAGCCGCGCCGCCAGCGCCATGCCGATGCCGATCGAGAGCCCCTCGCCCAGCGAACCGGTCGAGGCTTCGAGCGCATGGATGAACCGCACGTCCGGGTGTCCCTGATAGACCGAGCCCAGCTTCCGCAGCGTATTCAGCGCGGCGACCGGCGTCTCCGCGTAACCGGCCTCCGCCATCACCGCATAGAGGACCGGCGCGGCGTGCCCCTTGGAAAGGATGAAGCGGTCCCGGTCCGGCCAGGCAGGATTTTTGGGATCGATCCGCATGTAATCGAAATACAATTCGACCAGGATATCGGCGGCGGAGAGCGACCCGCCCGGGTGCCCCGATTTCGCCGCCCCGGTCATTTCGATGATTTCACGGCGTACACGCCGGGCAATTTCCTGCAATTCGGCTATCGATTTCGGCATGGATGCCTTATTTTAGCAGGGGGTGCGCCGGCTCCCAACTCCCATCCGTACCTAATCCCCGGCCCCCTGGTACTTCCCCTCGCCCTGCCCCACGTGGCTCCAGTTGAGCTCCGCCAGATACAACCGGTTGCCGTCGGGATCGGTGAACGCGGCGAAGGATCCGGCCTTGTCCTCGTGGACCGGCCCTTGGAACTGTACCCCCTTGTCCCGAAGCCGCCTTACAGCCTCGTGGATCGAAACACCGTCGAGTTCCAGACCGATGGTCATCGATCCGTACCGGCCGGCCGGACTTGCCGCCGACGCCGGGTGCAGACCGATCGTCAAGCCCTTGCCGGCCTCGACGGACGCCCAGTGATCGCCGAAACGATACGCCAGGCGAAGGCCGAGCGCCTCCGTGTAGAAGCGAACCGCCCGGTCCATATTCGAAACGTATACAGTCACATTTCCGCTGGAAAACACAATTCCTCCGATTACCGGCCGCTGGCGCGCGCCGTCTTCCATTTAGAATGGCCGATGCGCGAGACTAAAGAAAGAGCCGGTTGAAGGTACCACTTTGAGACGCCGCATCCCTCCGCCACCGATCGCCCTGGACCGCACCGTGCGCGCGCCGCTGCACGAACAACTCCGGGAGGCCCTGTACCGGGCGATCGCCTGCGGCGACCTGCCCCCTGGAACCGCGTTGCCGTCTTCGCGCGTGCTGGCCGCGCACTTGGGCGTCTCGCGCAATACGGTGCTGGCGGCCTACGAGGATTTGGCGGCCGACGGGCTGCTGGCCGGACGCGCCGGCTCGGCCACGCGGGTGCTGCGCCGCGGAGGCAACCCCGCACGGCGCCTCGATGTTTCCGGAATGCTCCGTGCCGCACACTATCCGGAGCGGCAGGAGGCGTTCTCCGACCCCGATGGCCACCGGCTGTATTTGCACCGCTGACCGATGAATCGCACGCTCCGGCAGAGAAGAATGACAATGGCAGGCGCCGCCCCGGCGAACGCCCTCCGGCGCCTGTGGTCCGGCCCCGGATGGCCCAGGTGGACGCTCGGGGCTTCGATCGCCGCCACACTGGCGCTCCTCGCCGCCGTGGTTTGGGAACACGGCGGCCCCTCGGCGGTTTGGCGGCACTGGCAGGCGGGCCCGGTGCGGGCCCTGGTCGTCGAGCCGTTCACCGGCCCCCCGCAATGGGCCGAGCCGCTGCGCGACGCGGTGATCGATTCCCTGGCGCACATTCCCAACCTGGCGATCCTGCCCAAGCCGGCCGGCCCCGAGGTGGTCACGGGGGTGCTGCGGGTGTCAGTCGAGCGGTCGCCGAATCGCATTCGCATGTCCGCCGAGATGCGCAACGTGGATGGCTATCCGTATTGGCAGCGCACCTTCGACCGGCCCATTGCCGACCTGCCGGATCTGCCGCGGCAGATCGCGGATGCCGTGCGCCACGGCCTGCGCCGCAAGACGAAGCCGTACCGGCCTGCGCTGGCCCCCTACGATCTCTACCTCGAAGGCCGCTATCACTTCGATCACGCCGATGATGGCGGCCTGCCGACAGCCGTCGCGAAGTTCGAGAGCGCCGCACAGCTCGACCCGAACTTCGCCGAGGCCTGGGCCTGGGTCTCGATCGCTCGCGAATACCTGGCCGACCGCGGCGCGGTGCGGCCCAACCTCGAGCTCCCCGAAGCCCGCGAGGCCGCCGACCGCGCCCGGGCGCTCGAGCCGGAAAGCGCCGCAGCCTACCTGGCGCTCGGGATCAACGACCTGCAATACGATTGGGATTGGGAGAAGGCCCGGCGCGAACTGGACCGCGCCATCCAACTCAGCCCCGGCTGGCCGCTCGCCGCGTATTGGCGCCAACGCTGGGAGCAGGCCATGGGGCACGCCCCCGAGCCGCCGTTCTCTTTCGCCAATCTGCCCCCGATTCAGAACCCCGACGATGCCCGGCGGCTGCTGCAGAACGCCGACGACATCCGCGTCGAGACGTACATCAGCGCAGCCGCTCTCGCCATGGTGGCAAACCGCATCCACGACACCGGCGACACGTTCCGCTGGCTCGAACAGGCGTACGACGAGCGGTGTGTGCAGCTTCCCTACATCCTCCGGGACCCGGCGATGCCGCACGGCGACCCGCGCTTCGACGACCTGATGCGGCGCATGCGACTGGGGGGAACCGAATAACGTGATCGAAGTGATCCGGCGCGCCACCGCGCCCCACGCCAAAGCAGCGCTGTTCGACTTCGACGGCACGCTCTCGCTCATCCGCACCGGCTGGATGGGCGTAATGGTGCCGATGATGGTCGAAATCCTGGCCGAGCTCGGAACCGGCGAGACCGAGGAGGAACTCCGGCAAACGGTCGAGGATTTTGTGTGGCGGCTGACCGGCCTCGAAACGCTGTACCAGATGATGGAATTGGCCGAACAGGTCAAGCGCCGCGGCGGCGTGCCGCTCGATCCGCTGATCTATAAGCGGCGCTACCTCGATCGGCTCTCGGCGGTGATCGGCGGTCGCGTGGAGGCGCTGCGCAAGGGCACGTGCCCGCCGGACGCGTTCATCGTCCCCGGCGCGCGCGCCCTGCTCGAGGCGCTCCGCGAGCGCGGCCTGCGCCTGTACCTGGCCAGCGGCACGGACGAAATCTACATGAAAGAGGAAGCGGCGCTGCTCGGCCTCGCAGATTACTTCGATGGCGGCATCTTCGGCGCGCTGGACGACATCCACGCATTTTCGAAGCGCATGATCGTGGAGCGCATCCTCGCGCTGCCGGATGTCGAAGGCGGCCACCTGATCGGCTTCGGCGATGGCTATGTCGAGATCGAGGAAGTCAAGAAGGCGGGCGGCGTGGCTGTAGGCGTAGCAACAGATGAACCGGAATGCCGCGTACCGGATGCCTGGAAGCGCCAGCGGCTGATCGGCGTGGGCGCCGATTACGTGATTCCGAATTATCTGGAGTGGCCGCAGCTCGCGGCGCACCTCGGGATCGGCGCATAGACTGAGGGAAAGCGCCCGAGAGAACCGCTGCTGGCGCACATCGCAGCCATGCGTTGCCCACGGACAACGAGCGCTGCGGATAACATGGCCACGCTCCTCGCAGCGCTCCAGCTTTCGTCCGATAGAGTTTTTCCGAGTGGGCTGCAAAGATGGAGTCAGCCGTTTCACTGGAGGGGCCAATGAATCTTCGGCAGCGGGAATCGCTCCAGGCTATGCTGGTGGACGATGAGCCTTCCATCCTGCAGTTTGCGGGCATCGTTCTTCAACGCGAGGGTTTCGTAACGCTTCCAGCATGCAGCAAGGCCGAGGCCTTGCGGCTCGCGGAGGCCACACCCGGCCGCATCGATGTGCTCGTCACCGACGTGAATTTGACGGATGGCGACGGTATCGAACTGGCCTGTGCGTTGCGCCGGAAGCGGCCGGACATTGCGGTGCTGGTGATCTCGGGATTGAACTCCTATGAGCCGCGCGCCGCGGCTAACGGCTGCCTGTTCCTGGCGAAGCCGTTCACACCGTCGAAACTGATCGAGCGCGTACGCGCCCTGCAGTACGCCTACACAGTGCAGCGCCACTGCGCCTGAGTGGTGGCGCTCCGGGCTCCACCATCGCTTCGGTGCTAGCATAAGGCGTGTCCCGGTACGAACTCTTCGACCGCTCGCGCCTTTCGATCCAACCCCTCGCCGAGCGCGTGCACGATCTGCACGCCGGGCATTGGCTGGCGCTCTCGGACGAGCCGCCGGCGTTCGAACATCCGGACCTGGCGGCGCTCGCCGCGCGGCTCCGCGAGGCGCGCGCCGCCGGAGCCGCCCGCATCCTCATGATGGGCGCGCACGTGCTGCGCGCCGGCGTCAGCCGGCACCTCATCGACCTGATGGAGCACGGATGGATCGATCACATTGCCATGAACGGCGCCGGCGCGATCCACGATTACGAGCTGGCGCGGATCGGCGCCACCACCGAGAGCGTCGACCGGTACATTCGCAGCGGGGAATTCGGCCTGTGGCGCGAAACCGGTGAGTTGAACGATTGGATACGGGAAGCAGCCGCGCAGGGCCTGGGGCTCGGAGAAAATGTAGGCCGGCGCATCGCGGCCAGTGACTATCCGCACCGCGAGCTTTCGGTGTTCGCCGCCGCGTACCGGCTGGGCGTGCCGGTGACCGTCCACGTGGGCGTGGGATATGACATCCTGCACGAGCATCCCAACTGCGATGGCGCCGCGCTGGGTGCCTCCAGCTACACCGATTTCCTGATTTTCGCCCGCGCCGTGGAGCGCCTCGAAGGCGGAGCGATGCTGAATTTCGGCTCCGCCGTGATGGGCCCGGAGGTGTACCTGAAGGCGCTCGCGATGGCCCGCAATGTCGCGCACCAGCAGGGGCGTCATATCCGCCGCTTCGCCACGGCAGTGTTCGACATGGCGCCGATCCACGGCGATTTTCGCCGCGAGCTGCCCCGCACCGATCCGGGCTACTACTTTCGCCCGCACAAGACCATCCTGGTCCGCACCGTGGCAGACGGCGGCGAGAGCTTCTACTTCCGCGGCCCCCACCGCGCCACCGTGCCCGCGCTGTGGCGCATGCTGACCGCCGCGCGCGCTGCCCAGCCATGAACACGGCAGCAATCGAAAGTCGGACGCGCGCCGCCGCGCCGGAACGGAACCGCGCCCCCCAGGGAGCGGTGCGGCCCCCCGCGCCGCAGCCCGGTCGAAGGTTAAACCCGAAGCGCCAGCGCGCCGGCGGTAGCGGGAGGAGCTACGGCGCCCCCGTTTTTCCGGCCGCCGCGGCGCATGCATCGCGAGCGGTGCAATCATGAACGTTCCGGCAATCCTCGAACACATCCGCTCGCTGCGGGTGCTGGTAGCGGGCGATGTCTGCCTCGATCGCTGGTGCCGGTACGACCCCGCGCTGGCCGAGCCTTCGCGCGAGACGGGTATTCCGCGCATCGCGGCCGTGGCCACGGAGGTCACGCCGGGGGCCGCGGGCACCGTTGCGAATAATCTCGCCGCGCTCGGCGCGGGCCGCGTCGACGTGCTCGGCGTCATCGGCGAGGACGGCTTCGGCTACGAGCTGCGGCGCGCGCTCGAAGCGCGCGGCATCGGCACGGAACTGCTCCTCACCGCCGATGTCCCGACCTTCACGTACACCAAGCTTCTCAATTGCCGCACCGGCGAAGAGGACCTGCCGCGCCTGGACTTCATCAACACGCGGCCGCCGGCGGCGGAAGTCGAGCGCGAGTTTGTGAAGCGGCTGGAGCGCGCCGCAGTGGGCTACGATGCCATCCTGATTTCCGATCAGGCCGAGACGGAGACCGGCGGCGTCATCACGGCCGCCGTGCGGAACGCCGTCACCCGCGCCGCCGCCGCGCATCCGGAGGCCGTGGTGTGGGTCGATTCGCGCATGCGCGCCGAGCACTTCCGCGGCGTCATCGTGAAGCCGAACCGCCGCGAGGCGGAGGAGGCTTCGCGGCGCGCTCTGGGGCGCGTGGACTTCCCTGCCCTGCGCGAGCACCTGGAGGCGCCGCTGCTGATCGTCACCCACGGAAGCGAAGGCGCGGAGCTGATCGGCCCGACCGGGACGCGGTGGGCCGCGGCGCGGCGCGTCGAGCGGCCGGTCGATATTTGCGGCGCGGGCGACAGCTTCTCGGCCGGCGCGGCGCTGGCCCTGCGGGTCACAGGCGACGCCATGGCGGCGGCGGAGTTCGGCAACCTGGTCGCCTCGATCACCATCATGAAGAGGGGCACGGGCACCGCATCGCCAGAGGAGCTGTTGGCCAAATGCTAAAATCGGGCTTCGCTTCGCCATGTCCCGCGCTTCCCGAACGCGTGTAGCCGCGGCTGCTCAAAAGGCGCCGGCGCCGCCTCCTCCGCCGGCCGCGGCCCTCCCCCGGCAGACTCCCCGCTGGCTGCGCTGGGCGCTGGTTGCGTGCACGGCCGCCCTGCTCCTCGCCTTCTGCGCGGGACCGGTCGGGGATTCGGACACCTGGTGGCACCTGAAAACCGGGCAGTACATCGTGCAGAACCATAAGCTGCCGGTTCCGGACCCGTTCGCCTACACCACGTACCTGTGGAAGCCCGCTTACCAGGGCGAAGAGATCACCCGCTATTTCAACCTGACGCATGAATGGGGCGCGCAGGTGTTTCTCTACGCCGTTTACGCACTGGCCGGTTTCCCGGGGATGGTCGTGATCCGCGCCGTGTGGATCGCCGGATTCTGCGGGCTGGCCGGGTGGATCGCCTGGCGGCGGACGCGGCGGCTGGGCGCCGCGGTGGCGGTCGCGCTTGCGGTCATGACCGTGGCGCACAATTTCGCGGCGGACCGGCCTCAATACCTCACCTTTGTCTTCCTGGCGCTCACCCTCGTCATCCTGGACGCGCGCCGGCCGCTATGGCTCCTGCCCGCCATGATGCTGGTCTGGGCCAATTGCCACGCCGGCTTCTTCCTCGGGTGGGTGGCCACGGGCGCGTATTGCGCGGAGGCGCTCTGGCTGCGGCTGCGCGGCCGGCCGCAGCCTGACGAACGGGCCCTGTGGGGCTGGAGCATTGCGGCGGTCCTGATTTCCGGACTCAATCCGAATTACTTCCGCGTGCTCGAGGTCATGCGCTACTACCGCCAGAGCTCGATGCAATCGCAGATCTGGGAGTGGCAGTATCCGAAATACTGGGAGGTCTCGCCCTTCACCGTGATGCTCTACGGCGGCGCGCTGATCCTGCTGCTCAACTGGCGGCGGGTGCGCATCGCGGATGCGCTGCTGATGGCCGCGTTCGGCGCGGCCGGGCTGCTGGCGTTCCGGAATATCATCCTGACGGTGCTGGTGGGCTCGTACATCCTCGCCACCTACCTGCCGGAATCGCGCCAGAAGGCGGACTGGCGCGGCTGGCTCATGCTCGCGCTGCTGGCCGTGGCGGGAACCGGCGCCGCCTTGGCCTCCATGCCCGCCTGGGTGGCGTTCGGGCTGCTCGGGATCGCCGTTCTGTTCTGGCACGGACGCTGGCCGGCCGTGGCGCACGGCAGCCTGGCGGCTCTGCTGGCCGCAGCCGCGGCCCTGCTGGCCATAGGCGGCGCAGTGAAGTTGGAGGCGGCGGACTGGAACGTGCCCAAGGACGCCGCGGATTTCCTGCTCCAGCACCACATCAAGGGGCGCATGTTCAATACTTATGCGCAGGGCGGATATCTGCTCTGGCGGCTCTGGCCCGCCATGCAGGTGTACGTCGACGGCCGCGCTCTGAACGAGAAGGTGTTTCAGGACGGACAGCGCATCGGCATGAACGCCGACGCCGTAAATGGCAAGAGCGGCGAGGAACTGCTGCGGGAGTACGGGATCGATATCATCATCATGGACAGCTTCGAGCAGGTCACCGGGACCGCGTATTACCTCCCCGCGGCGCTGGCCGATCCGTCGCAGAAGGAATGGAAGCTGGTCTACCACGACATCCACGATGTGATCTACATGAAGCACCCGCCCGCGGACGTTCCCGTGCTGAACTCGCTCGATGCGCTCGGCGCGATGGAGAAACAGTGCGCCTACCTGGTAGGGCACGGCTCACCCGCCTGTTCGCACGGCATGGCGGACGTGTTTTCCCGGATCGGGGACGGGGCGCGGGCCAGGGAGTGGCTCGATCTGTACAACTCCTCGAATATTCGCAAGACCTATACGATCCGGCGTTAGCCCGGCTGCGCCCTCATGGCGCCTCGATTGTCCTCAGCTTCACACGGCCTGGAACAAAGGTCTCACTGCGTACTGTTCAGCCATTGAAATGCGGCGCGAGCCGCTGCATGATCGGGTTGGTGGCCGGCGATCGTCGGAGGAGGTCGTCGGCAACCAGCTCTTGCGAGCTTTCCCGCCATAGCCACTCCTTCTCGCCTCGGACGGAGGGCGTGCCTCCACATGCCCTCCAGTCCCCATGCTTCGGTTCTCCCACCCGGTTCACCGCGCCAGTTCGCGATCGCGAACGAACTCATAGCGCTCGAGCGTGGCGGCGATTTCAAACGTCCGGTGCGCTTCGCCGTTCGCCAGCATCCGTTCCGAACGGACCACCTTGCCGACACACCGCAGCCCGACCGGCAGCGGTCCGGCTTCGTGGAGCGTGATGACGTATTCGATCGGCCCGCCGAGATCGGCGGCGGTGGAGGAGGTGAACAGAACTCCCGTGGAGCTGATGTTCTTGGTGAACCCCGAGAGTGACACTCGTTCGGTTCCGGCGCGTGTGATAGCGAGCGGCAGGTGGAGCTGAAAACGCCGGTTTCGTCGCTGTTCCATGTAGATCGTTAACTAATGCTATCGGCCGGACGAAATGTGGTCAATAGCACAAGTACTCTCGGACCATACCGGGGGTAATGGTTAGGAAGGACGTACCGTACTGAAGGGGCCGATTCGCACGCGGGGGCGGCGCGCCGCCCCCTTTTGCGGGCAGGATGTCAGCTCACCTTCACGAAGATAATCGCGAACGTGTAGAGGGCCAGGGATTCGATCAGGATCAGACCGAGCAGCAGGGCAAAGCGGATCGCGGCGGCTGCGCCGGGGTTCCGGGCCATGCCCTCCGCCGAAGCGGCGACCGCTTTCGCCTGCGCGAGGCCGCACAAGCCGGAGGCGATCGCCATCGAGAATCCGGCGCTGATCGGCACCCAGTGCCCACCGGGGGTTGGATTGCCGGGCGTTTGAGCGAACATCGCGGTCGAGGCGAGCAGCAGCAGGACCACGAGCAGCAACATCTTCTTCGTCATCTTACTCTCCTAGTTAGAAATCGCTCCCAGGAGGTGGTTCCCGTCATCCTCTTGCAGCCGGGCTCACACTGAAGGAGCGGCATAAAGCCGGTATGAACTTAGTGCTCGTGGGCCACGGCTCCCGCCACGTACATCATCGTGAGGAGCATGAAGATATACGCCTGCAACAGGGAAACGAAAATATGCAGGCCCATAAAGACCACGGGAATGAGGAAATAAGTGAGGCTGAGGAAGATCATGGTCACCTGCTCGCCGGCGAACATATTGGCGTAGAGACGGATGGTCAGCGAAAGCGGGCGGGCGAGGTGGCTGATGATCTCGATCAGGATCATCAGCGGGGCCAGGAACGGCATGGGTCCCATGAAATGCTTCGCGTAGTTGATCGGGCCGTTTTCCCGGATCCCCATGTAGTGGTAGTAAAGGAAGGTCGCGGCGGCGCACCCCAGCGGAACCGCCGGGAACATCGTCGGCGATTCGAAGGCCGGTATGATCCCGATCAGATTCATGAACAGGATAAAAATGAACAGGGTGCCGAAAAATGCAATGTAATGATTGCCATGCGCGCCCAGTTGCTCGTGAGACTGGCCCTGCAGAAAATCGTAAACGAGCTCGAAAGTATGCTGCAAGCGCCCGGGCTTATCGGCAGACAGGCGCGGCTTGAGCACAGCGAACAGCACCACGATGATCGCCGCGACCAGGAGCTCGACGGCCACATAGTTCGCCCACGGCCGCGCTTCAGGCTGCATGCCAACCAGCTTCAGAGCGGCATTGCCCGGTCCGGCCAGATAGTTGTTGAAGATCTGGGTGATCCAGAGTTCAGGTGCTTCGTGCATACAGGAGTTCGAAAAGGATTTCGGCGATCACCGCGCCCGTGGCTACGAACAGTCCGGCGAGGACCGCGCCCAGGCTGATCGGAGAATACCGCAGTATAACATAGGCGGCACCACCGAGCAGTAGGTACCGCAGCCCCGCGAACACGGCGGTTGCGGTCCGCGGACGGCCGCCGGGGCCCAACGCATTCACGATCCGCTTGACCCACCAGAAATTGAACCAGGAGCCGAACGCCCCGAGCGCGAAGCCGGCGGCCCATCGCCAGCCGCCCCACGCCGCAGCCGCAAGCACGCCCGCGGCGGCCAGAATCAGAATGGTTTTGCCGATGCGCCCGGCCGCGCCAGCGAGGAACTGTTCGTCACTCGCCATCGCGCGTATCCCGCAGGAGCTGCCGGATCAATTGAACGAAGCCGGCCACGATGCCAAAAAAGAGACCGAGGTATTGAATCCAGCGCGTGTGAAAGGTATGGTCCAGCAGACGGCCCAAGCCGTAGCCCACCAAAGCGGTCAGCGGCAATAGAAATGCGAGCGAGGTGTACTCGCCGACCAGAACCGGCCAAGGCTTCTTGGAGGCCACAGAATCAGTTTAGCGGTTTCGCGTTGCCCCCTCCGGCAGGGGGCCCGGCCACCGCCGTGCCGGGCCGCCCTGCTATGCTGAATGGGAGTTCCGGGCCAGCGGGTGGACTATTGGCGTCCGCGTCGCTCCGGACCGATGACGCGAAATAAGCCTTCGAGTGCGGCCTTCTGAATGAAAAATGCAGTTGCGAAACTGCCGATCAGTGCTCCTGCTATCACGAAGGCTTCCATAGTCTTAACTCCCTCCCCTGCCGTTTGTGGTGCAATTCTGATGCCATGCGAATTACGAAACTGAAGCTCCACCCCATCGCCATTGCCGACCCTCCCCTGCGCAGCTCCTACGGCCTGCACGCGCCCTTCGCGCTCCGCACGATTGTGGAGCTCGAGACCGACTCCGGCCTCACCGGTATCGCCGAGACCTATGGCGGAGACGGACCGCTCGCGGCGCTCGAATCGGTGCGCGGCCGCGTGGAAGGCATGGACCCATTCCAGCTCGCGGGTCTGTGGCGCGATCTCCAGACCGAAGCGGCCGAAGGCGCCGACGCCTCCCAGACTTACCTGGTGCCAGGGGAAAATCCGCTCGACCGGCACGCGCGCACCTACGCCGCCATCGAAATCGCCTGCCTCGACCTGATCGGCAAAGCCGTGGGGAAGCCCGTCTGTGACGTGATCGGCGGACGCGTGCGCGACCGTGTGAGTTTTTCCGCGTATCTGTTCTATAAGCACGCGGGCGGCGGCGGTGTCGGCGCGGACGCGCGCGAGGATGAATACGGCGAGGTGCTGGACCCGGCCGCGTGCGTCCGCGAATGCCGGCAGATGATCGCGCGATATGGATTTCACGAGATCAAGCTCAAGGGCGGCGTGCTCGACCCGGAGATCGAGATCGCCAGCATACGGGCACTGCGCCGGGAATTCGGCACGGGATATCCCCTGCGCATCGATCCGAACTGCGCATGGAGCGTGAACACTTCGGTTCAGGTGGGCCGGGCACTGCGGGAGGAACTGGCGGATGGCGGATATCTGGAAGACCCGTGCGCCACGCTGGAGGGCATGGCCGAAGTGCGGCGGACTCTGGCGGCCGAAGGCAACCGCACGCCGCTCGCGAGCAATGTCGCGGTGACCCGCTTCGTGGATGTGCCGTGCGCGTGGAATCTGGACGCGGTGCAGATCGTGCTTTCCGACCCGCACTATTGGGGCGGCATGCGGAACGTGCAGCAGCTTTCGCACCTCACGGGCGTCCTCGGAATGGGGCTTTCGATGCACTCCAACAGCCACCTGGGCGTCAGCCTGATGGCGATGACTCATGTAGCCGCGGCCTGCCCCAACCTCACTTATGCCTGCGATACCCATTATCCGTGGCAAACGGAGTGCGACGAAGTCGTGGCAGGCGGGCGGATTCCGATCGTGGACGGCTGCGTTCAGATTCCGGACCGGCCGGGCCTCGGTGTGGATTTGGACTACGATCAACTGGCGCGCGGCCGCGAGCGCTACGAGAAGATCCCCTACCGCAAGCGCGACGACGAAGCCGAAATGCGCCGGCACGTGGACCCGTCGTGGAGGCGCGTGCTGCCGCGGTGGTAAATTGGCAGGGAACCCGGGTTGGTGAGTATCGCTCCGGAGAGCGGGTGGGTTTCGTGGGAGGATTTCAGGTCTGCTCAGGTCAAATGAGAGGCCGGATTCCCTGCTCGACAGACAAACCTTACCGCGCGCACACGTCCAAATCCGGGGCTCGGATCGCTAAGCCACACAAAATAAATGGAAATTAAATTTTCCGGGGACGTGAAGTGCTATGCCGGCCCTGACGGGGCGCCGGATTCTGTTGTAACCTGACGGCTTCCGGCCGCGTTCTAAGCTGTACTAATTTGCTTCGGGATCGCTCGTCGCACGTCCTGCGGGCGTCGCGTGAGGAGAGGTGCGGTCGCGGTCCACTCATGGGAGGTTTATGTCGTCTCGCAAGCTTGTCTCGGCAGGGCTCTTGGCCGGCTGGATTCTGTTGCAGCCCGTGCCGGGCCGCGCGCAGGCCAGTTCATTCAATATCAGCACCTACGCGGGAAGTACCGCGGGCACGGCGGGTTCGACCGGCGACGGGCAGACGCCAACCAATGCGCTGCTCAACCAACCGGTCGCTGTCGCGCTCGACGCCTCGGGCAATCTGTACATCGCCGACAGTGGCAATCATAAAGTCCGTAAGATTTCCGGCGGCAAGATCGGAACCGTGGCGGGTAACGGCACGCCCGGGTACGGCGGCGACGGCGGGTCCGCGGTAAACGCAAACCTGAACATCCCGTACGGCGTGCGGGTGGACGGGTCCGGCAATCTTTATATCGCCGATCTGGCCAACGACGTGGTGCGCCGTGTGGACGGCAAGAGCGGCAATATTTCGACCTTTGCCGGCGTGAACGGAAGTTACGGCTATTTCGCGAACCAGGACGGCGGGCCGGCCACCAGCGCTTCTCTCGATCAGCCGGTCGGGCTCGCTTACGATGCGGCGGGCAACGTCTACATCGGCGACAGCCACAACGACCGGGTCCGCTACGTGGATTCGAAAGGCAATATCCATACCCTCGCCGGCGCGAACCAGTGGCAGATCACGCCGGGCAGTTCGCCGTGGACCAGCTACGGCGGCGACGGCGGACCGGCGATCGCCGCTACCCTCTACTACCCGTCGGGCGTGGCCGTGGATGCCGCAGGGAATGTGTACATCGCCGATAGCCAGGACAACCGCGTCCGCAAGGTAACGCCGAACGGCATCATCACTACGGTGGCCGGGACCGGCATCGCGGGATTCAGCGGCGATGGCGGGCCGGCGGTAAACGCGCAACTGAACCGCCCGTGGGATGTCGCGGTCGACGCCGCCGGCGATCTGTACATCTCCGACTACGGCAATCAGCGCATCCGCCTCGTGGACGCCAGCGGGAATATCACGACCGTCGCCGGCAGCACCGGCTACGGATATTCCGGCGATGGCGGCGCCGCCACCTCCGCCAAGCTGAACTATCCCACCGGCATCGCGCTCGATCCCGCGAACGGCAATCTCTACATCGCGGATTCGTCCAATAACGTGATCCGGGTGTTGACGCCCACCGCGCCGTCGATCGACCACATCATCAGCGCGAGCGGCTACGGCGGATTCCACGCGGCGGCGCCCGGCTCCTGGATCGAAATTTACGGCACGAACCTGGCGTTCAACCGCCGCACCTGGACCACCGCGGACTTCCAGGGAACGAAGGCGCCCACCGCGCTCGATAACGTCAGCGTCACAATCGGCGGCCAGCCCGCGTACGTGTACTACATCAGTGGCACGCAGATCAGCGCCCTCGTTCCTATGGGAGTCGGAACGGGGCAGCAGCCGGTGGTCGTGAAGAATCCGGCCGGCCAGACCGCCGCCTTCAATATCACGGTGAACGCGACCGAGCCGGGCCTGCTGGCGCCCACCTCGTTCAATATTTCCGGCACCCCGTACGTGGTGGCGCTGGCGACGGACCTGACCACGTTCATCCTGCCGCCGGGCGCCATCCCCGGAATTACCTCCGAGCGGGCGAAACCCGGGCAGACCATCGTGCTGTACGGCATCGGCTTCGGACCGGTGAGCCCGGCCGCGCAGGACGGGCAGATCGTGTCGCAGTCGAGCACGCTGGCCACGCCTCTCCAGGTCTCGATCGGCGGACAGCCCGCGCAGGTGACCTATCAGGGATTGGTGCAGGGCGACGTCGGGCTCTACCAGTTCAACGTGGTGGTGCCGCAGGTGCCCGCGGGCGATAAGGTGCCACTGACGTTCACCCTAGGAGGCACGCCCGGCACGCAGACGCTGTACGTTGCGATCGGGTGATTCTGGCGGCGACACTCCGCGGTTTATTCGCGGCCGCGGAGAATGGCGGCCATCACGCGGGGGCTACGTCTGCCGTGAAAGACTGCCAGCACTCGCATTGGGCTCGTGTCGGGCACGTAGGCAATTACGTATTCCCGAACCGTGGCGAATCGCAACGGACGCGAGCTGAGATTCGGCCGGCGATACCCCTGGTCGGGGAACTCCATAACCCGGCGTATTGTGCGGAAGATTTCGGTTACAAGGCGGTCCGCTGCGTCCGGGCTGTCCTCGGCAATGTAAGCGCGAATTTCGTCGATGTCCCGGAATGCCTGCGGATGAAGGATGTAGGCACTCATGCGGGGCGCCGGCGGCGCAAAGCTTCGGTCTTCTCCATCAGGAGCCGAAAAGCCTCCTCGCCGTCGATTCCCTGCACTTCTCCGCTGGCCATCTCATCGTAGCGGCGGTCGAGGAGTTCTCGCGCAAAGGCGAGTTCGTCGAAAAGGCCATTGACGGCATCTTCGATCAACTCGTCTCTGGGGCGTCCCGCTTCGGCGGCCAAACGGTCCAGCTTGGCTTGGATCTCAGGGGTGAGATTCACTTCCATCTAGCAGCTCCTGCTGTTAGGATACGCGAACAGGAGCGGAGCATCCACAGCGACGGCTACCACGCGCGTCGCTCCCTGCCCCTCAGCTCCATCCGCCGCATCGCGGGGTCCGGATGTAAGTGCGCTATCGTAGCGGATGGGATCATGGAAGCTTACATCCGCGCCCGCAATCTGGCCAAAGTTTACCGCTCCGGCGCGTCGGACCTGGTGATTTTCTCCGGGCTGAACCTGGACGTCGAGCGCGGCGAGATGCTGGCTCTGGTCGGGGAATCGGGCGCGGGTAAATCCACCCTACTGCATCTTTTGGGCGGTCTGGACAGACCTTCCAACGGTACGATACACTACGGTAGTAGAGAGATTTCTGGACTCGCGGACTCGGAACGGGCGGATTTTCGGAACCGGGAAATCGGGTTCGTGTGGCAGATTCACTATCTCCTGCCGGAGTTTACGGCGCTGGAGAACGTGATGATGCCGTTGCTGATTCGCGGGCGGACCGGGCAGCAGGCCGCGGCCGAATCGATGGCGAGGTTGGATGAGGTTGGGCTTGGCGCCCGTGCCGGGCATCGCGCGGGTGAATTGTCAGGAGGGGAACAACAGCGGGTGGTGCTCGCCCGCGCTCTGGTCGGCAAACCCTCCGTCCTATTGGCCGACGAACCCACAGGGAACCTGGATTTCCGGACCGGCGAGATGATTTTCGAACTGCTGGAAGGTCTGCATCGTTCCCACGGGCTCACCTCCGTTTTTGTTACCCATAATATGGAATTCGCGCGGCGTTGTGACCGGGTGCTCCATCTCTCGCGGGGTGGGCTGATACCCGGTGAACCAGATGTCTCGCAACCCGGCACCCGGCCGGAGTATCTTTGAACTAAAGGGGGCGTCACATATGTTTGAGCGATACACGGAGAAGGCGAGAAGGGTGATCTTTTTCGCGCGCTACGAGGCCAGCCAGTTCGGAAGTCCGTTCATCGAAACGGAGCACCTGCTGCTGGGCCTGCTGCGCGAGGACAAGGCACTGGCCAACCGTTTTCTGCGCTCGCACGCCGCTGTCGAATCGATCCGGAAGCAAATTGAAGGCCACACCACCATCCGCGAGAAAGTTTCCACTTCCGTGGACCTGCCCCTCAGCCACGAGTGCAAGCGCGTGCTGGCCTATGGCGCGGAAGAGGCCGAGCGGCTGAACCACAAGCACATCGGCACCGAGCACCTTCTGCTGGGCCTGCTGCGCGAGGAAAAGTGCTTCGCCGCGGAGATCCTGCACGAACGCGGCCTGCGCCTCTCCACGATTCGCGAGGAACTGGCGCGCTCTCAAAGCGAGAAGGTGGCCTCCGCGCGGCCCAAGGAAAGCTCCCTGCTGGCCGAGTTCAGCCGGGACCTGACGCAGGCCGCCATGGACAACACGCTCGATCCGCTGATCGGGCGGGATTACGAACTGGAACGCGTGGTCCAGATCCTTTGCCGCCGCACCAAGAACAACCCCGTGCTGATCGGCGAGCCGGGCGTGGGCAAGACCGCCATCGTGGAAGGGCTCGCGCAGCGCATCGCCGAGGGCGACGTGCCCTCCTTCCTGGCCGATAAGCGCATCCTGGCGCTCGATCTTTCGCTCATCGTCGCCGGCACCAAGTACCGCGGGCAGTTCGAAGAGCGGCTCAAGACGATCATGAAGGAGCTGATGGAGAACCAGAACGCCATCATCTTCATCGACGAGCTGCACACGCTGGTCGGCGCCGGCTCCGCCGAAGGATCGCTCGACGCCGCCAATATCCTGAAGCCGGCCCTTTCCCGCGGCGAAATCCAGTGCATCGGCGCGACCACGCCCGCCGAATTCCGCAAATCCATCGAGAAAGACCGCTCGCTCGAACGCCGCTTCCAGGCCGTGAAAGTCCCGCCGCCGAGCGAATCCGATGCCGTCAAAATTCTGTTCGGCATCAAGGACCGCTACGAGAAGTTCCACGCCGTCGCGTATACGGACGACGCCGTCGAAACCGCCGTCTACACTTCCAGCCGCTACATCCCGGACCGCTACCTGCCGGACAAGGCGATCGACCTGATCGACGAAGCCGGCGCGCGCGTGAAGCTGCGGCAGACCACGCTCCCCGCCGAGCTGGCGGATATTCAGAAGCGCATCAAGTTCATCGTGCACCGCATGGAGAACGCGATCGCGAACCACGAGTTCGAAAAGGCGCGGTTCTACTCCGATGAGGAGCGCAAGGAGCGCGAGAACATGCGCCAGCTCCGCGAGAAGTACAACCTCGACGACTCCTCGACCGGCTGCGTGACGAAGGACGATATCGAGGAAGTGGTGGCCCGCTGGACCGGCGTGCCGATGACCTCGATCAAGGAAGAGGAAATCACCAAGCTCCTGCGCATCGAAGAGGAGCTGCACAAGCGCGTCATCAGTCAGGAGAAGGCCATCTCCGCGCTGGCCCGCGCCATCCGCCGCTCGCGCGCGGGTCTGAAGGCTTCGAGCCGCCCCGCCGGATCGTTCCTGTTCCTCGGGCCCACCGGCGTCGGCAAGACGGAGGTCGCGCGCGCTCTCGCCGGCTTCCTGTTCGGCAGCGAGAAGAGCCTGGTGCGCTTCGATATGTCGGAGTACATGGAGAAGCACTCGGTCTCGAAGCTCATCGGTTCGCCCCCGGGATACGTCGGGTACGAAGAGGGCGGCCAGCTCACCGAGCGGGTCAAGCGCAATCCGTACTCGATCATTCTGCTGGATGAAATCGAGAAGGCGCACCCGGATATCTACAACATCCTGCTGCAGGTGTTTGAAGATGGCCAGTTGACCGACGGCCTCGGCAACCAGGTGGACTTCAAGAACACGATCATCATCATGACCTCCAACCTGGGCGCGCGCTTCCTCGAAAAGCGCGGCCACCTCGGGTTTTCGGCGCCGGCCAGCGAAGGCATCCCGTCGAAGATCGAGGACATGGTGCGGGGCGAGGTGAAGAAGGCGTTCAACCCCGAATTCCTCAACCGCCTCGACGAGATCATCCTGTTCACGTCGCTGACCGACGACGATCTGATGAAGATCATCGACCTGATGGTCGGCCAGGTGAACGCGAATCTGGTGGCCAAGCAGATCAAGATCCGCCTCGCGCCGGACGCGGCCAAGTACATCCTCGAAAAGACGTGCAGCGACCGCAGTTACGGCGCCCGCCCGCTGCGCCGCGCGCTGCAGAAGTACATCGAGGACCCGCTTTCCGAAGCGCTGATCCAGGGCACGCTGCCGCGGCCCGCGGAACTGGAAGTCTACCTCGGCGATACCGGCATCTACTACCGGCAGATCAACGCCGAGGCGGAGACTCCGGTGACGGCGGGGGCGCCGGCCGAGCCGCCGTCGGGCACGCTGCTCTACACGTTCTAACGAGTTTTAATTTGTCTGGTTCCGGCAGGCCGCTTCGCGGCCTGCCATTTTTTTTAACATCCACCCGGATGGGCCAGGGCAGCAGTCTTGACAATCGCATCCAGCTTTTCGGGGATCTCGGCGTCGAGCAATGCGGAGGGCACAAACCTGGCAAGCGCGTGGTAATCCGTTTTTTGCATCAAGTTGGGAGTCCCGAGCTCCTTGAAATATATGTCAAAAACGGACTCCATGAATTCGCTGGCTTTCGATTCCGGGGTGAATGGAGCAGGCCGCTTCAGTACGGCGAGAGCGTGGCTGACCTGTTCGATTGCCCGCTCCATGGCGCCAGTCCGCTTTTCCCGCTCGGCGGCTTCGAACAGCGGCCCTTCTTCCCCGCCGGCCTGTTCCGCGTAGGCGATCAGAGTTTCCGGGTAGCAGAGGTAGTTCTCGATTTCCCGGCGGCGCCACTTCAATTCCGTAAGCGGCTGGCCGGGCCGTAAATCCTCTGGAATGGCATCGAACAGAGCAATTCCGGCCAGATTCCCCTTCGCCTCACGCAAACCGTAAAAGTGATCCCTTGCCTTCTGCGGCTGGTTCGCTACGTAGTGCACGAATGGGCGTTGCAAAGCTTCCCTGGCGGGGTGTTGAAACATGTCGGCAAAAGCCCGTAGGATCGCCAGATCGGTCGAACCCTCCAGGTACAGAACCCATCCCTGCTGTTCGGCTTGATAATACTGCTCGAACCCAATGGCGCGCAGAGACTTCACCACTTGAGTGCCGCGATCGTCGATTCGATGGGGCGAGCCCACGAACGCCACGACTATATCCCGGTCCGCCGCTTCGTTGAGAATCACTTCCGAGTGGCTGGCGGCGATAATCTGGCAGGCTTGGCGCTCGGCCGTATCGGTGAGCAGTTGATAAGTTTGCCGTTGACGCAGAATCTCCAGATGCGCGTCGGGTTCATCGAGGAGTAATACGGATTGCGGATGGGTATACAGGTGGGCCAGTAGCAGAAGAGTCTGCTGTAGACCCCTACCCGACGATGACAGGTCCAACTCGGTTCCGGAGCGCTCCCTGTACGACATGGTGATTTGCCCCCGTTCCGCAATGTACCGGGGTACGTTCAGTTGCACGCCGAAAAGGTGCTGCACCTGCATCACCAGTTCATCCCACTTTCCCTCGGGCCCATCTTCATGGACACGGTAGCAGAGATTCCGCAGCACCTCGGCGGTTCGCCCCTCCCCAATCCGGACGTCGACGGCGCCCGCATCCAGACGGTCCTCGGTGGCCGCCAAACCCGACATCGGCGGCAGAAATGCCACGCGAACGGAAGAAGCCGCTGGCGGCACCGGCATTCGCTGGGGTTGCGGATCATCGGTCTGCCGCAGAGGCCGGCAATAAAGCGACTCCTCATTGGCAAAGTCGAACTCGAAGCCACAGTCCCAAGTCTTGTCTGCCGTTACCCCGGAGACCAGAATGTCGATCCGGATGTTTTTAGTGTTCTGTTTGCCGTTCGCGCGTTGTACTTCCCGGACGTGCGCGTCGCGCCATAGCAGATTCGCCTCGGGAACAGGAAGCGCGATCAGATCTCGCCGGTTTATCGTCACGCCCGGTCTCTTTTCGGGAGTCTCCTTAGCGGACCGCTTCTCCAGCCACTTGCGCAGCCCTGCCTCCCAAAGAGCGAGAGCTTGGAGCGCCGTCGTTTTTCCCGAATTGTTTGGGCCGATGAACACCACTGTTTTGCCCAACTCGATTTCGACGTGTTCCAGGCGCTTGAAATTCTTGATCCGCAGATTGGTCAGCATGTACTCGCAACGATCTTACCTCGTTGCGCTGGGGGCGCGGTCACGTTACAGTCTTGTCATGCCGTCCCGCCGCGATTTCCTGGCCGGCGCCGCGCTCGCGGCCACGGCCAACGCGCAAACCTCCGGTGGCCGTATGCTGAACATCGTCTACCTGCATTCGCACGATAGCGGGCGCTATCTGCAACCCTACGGGCACCCGGTCCCGACGCCCAATCTGCAGAAGCTCGCTTCCGAGGGCGTGCTCTTTCGCCAGGCCTTCAGCGCCGCGCCCACCTGCTCGCCCAGCCGCGCCTCGCTCCTCACCGGGCAGTGCCCGCATCGCAACGGCATGCTCGGCCTCGCGCACCGCGGCTTCGCGATGACCGATTACCGCCGCCACATCCTCTATACCCTCCGCGATGCCGGCTACCGCTCCGTGCTGGCCGGCCTGCAGCACATCGCCGCCAAACCGGAAACCATCGGCTACGACGAGCTTCTGCGCCCACGATCGACACACGCCGCCGACGTCGCGGATACCGCCGTCGCGTTCCTGAACCGCCGCCCGTCCACGCCGTTCTTCCTCGATGCCGGCTTCTTCGAGACGCATCGCGACTATCCGCCGCCCACGCCCGAGGACGACCCGCGCTACACGCAGCCGCCCGCGCCCATCCCGGACACCGCCGCCGCGCGCGAGGATTTCGCCGCCTATCGCGCCAGCGCGCGCCTGCTCGACCGCGGCGCGGGACGCATCCTCGAAGCGCTGGAGCGCAACGGCCTCGCCGAAAACACGCTGGTGATCGGCACCACCGACCACGGCATCGCCTTCCCGCGCATGAAATGCAACCTGACGGACGCCGGCTGGGCCGTCTCCCTGATCCTCCGCGGCGGGCCGTTCCGCGGCGGCAAGGTGTCCGACGCGATGGTGTCGCATCTCGACCTCTTCCCCACCGTCTGCGAGCTGACGGGCGCGAAGCCGCCGTCGTGGCTCGAAGGCCGGTCGCTACTGTCGCTCCTGCGCGGCCAGACCGCCGAACTCCACGATGAAGTCTTCGCCGAAGTGAACTATCACGCCTCCTACGAGCCGCAGCGCGCCGTGCGGACGCAACGCTACAAGTACATCCGCCGCTTCGCCGATCGCAGCGCGCCAGTGCTGCCCAACTGCGACGACAGCCCGAGCAAGACCGTCTGGCTCGAGCACGGATGGGCGCAGCAGAGCGTCCCGCACGAGCAGCTCTACGACCTGATCTTCGACCCGGCCGAGCAGAACAACCTGGCGCCGGACCCGAAATCCGCAAAGGTGCTGGCCGAAATGCGCGGCCGGCTGGACGCCTGGATGCGACGCACCGACGATCCGCTGCTGAAGGGTCCCGTCCCCGCGCCGCCAGGGGCGAAGGTGAATCCGGTGGACCAGATCTCGCCCCAGGAGCCGGTGGTCGACGCGGCGGCGGAACAGCGCTGACGCCGATGTGTTATCGTGCCCGCATGGTCCGTCCGCTTGCCGTCTTCCTCTTCGCGCTCGCCGCTCTGGCGCAGCAGCAGCAGCCGAATCCGAACGCGTTCTATCATCTCGGCCCCGATTCCCTGCCCCAGGATGGCGTCCCAAAGGGCGAAATCCGCGGCCCGTTCACGCTGCCGAGCCAGGCCTATCCCGGCACGCAGCACACTTGGTGGGTCTACGTCCCCGCGCAGTACGACCCCGCCGTGCCCGCCAGCCTCATGATCTTCAACGATGGCCAGGCGTTCATGGCCGCCGAGGGCGACGTCCGGGCGCAAAACGTGCTCGACAATCTGATCTGGCGCCGCGAAATTCCCGTGATGCTCGCGGTCTTCATCAACCCAGGCCGGCGTCCCGAGCAGCCCGAGCCGAACCTGAAGGAATGGGGCGACCGCACTACGAATCGGCCCACCGAGTACAACACGCTCGACGACCGCTACGCGCGCGTGATCTGCGACGAGCTGCTGCCGGTGCTGCGCAAGGACTACAACATTTCACCCGATCCCGAGCAGCACGGGATCGGTGGCGCAAGCTCGGGCGCCATAGCCGCATTCACCGTCGCCTGGCAGCGGCCGGACCAGCTCCACAAGGTGCTGAGCATCGTCGGCAGCTTCACCAACCTGCGCGGCGGCCACGCCTACGCCGATATCGTGCGCAAAAGCGACCGCAAGCCCATCCGCATCTTCCTGCAGGACGGCCGCAATGACAACCGCGCCCTGCGCCCGGATGGATCCTACGACGAAACCCGCGACTGGTTCTACCAGAACGTGCGGCTGATGCATGCCCTCACCGAGAAAGGCTACGACGTGAATTACACCTGGGGCATGAACCTGCACGGCCAGAAAATGGGCGGCGCCATCCTGCCCGAGATGATGCGCTGGCTGTGGCGCGATGGGCCGGTCTCGACCGACCCGCGCGACATGGTGGAGCGGGGATTCCGCGCGCCCGCGAAGAAGCCCTAAGACGGGCTCGTAGACGTGAGGTGGCATATGATATGCCACCTCCTTCCGGAAGTTGTTGATTCGACTGCTCCGAAAAAATGCAGGTGTCATATTTGATGCCACTTGCCGCAAAACCGCCCTGCCTTAGCGCGCCAGGTGCAGCGCCACAACGCCTCCGGTAAGGAACTCGTAGCTCACCGTTGCAAACCCCGCGGCGCGCATCTGCTGCGCCAGTTCTCCCGCCGGCGGAAACTTCCGAATCGACGCCGGCAGATACCCGTAAGCGTCCGGCGCGCCCGTAACCAGGCCGCCGATCGCCGGCAGCACCCGCCGCGAATAGAAGTCGTACAGCGCCGCAAACGCCCGGTTGCGCGGCTGCGAGAACTCCAGGATGGCGGCCACTCCGCCCGGCCGCAGCACGCGCCGCATTTCGCGCAGGCCGGCATCGTAATCGGCGAGATTGCGGAAGCCGAACGCGGCGGTGATGAGGTCGAGCGACCCATCGGCCACGGGCAGCCGCAGCGCATCGGCTTCGAACAGCGGGGCCGCGGTTTTGCGCCGCGCTTCGACCAGCATCGGATGGCAGAAATCGGAGCCCATCACCAGCGCGCTGCCGCCGCGCCCGAGCGCGATCGTCAGGTCGCCGGTTCCGCAGCAGATATCGAGAACGCGCGCGCCGGGCCGTTCGAGCACCTCGCGCACGCGCCGCACCGCGCGGCGGCGCCAGAGGCGGTCGAGGTTGCCGCTGAGCAGGTGGTTGGCGAAATCGTAGCGGCCGGCGATGCGCCCGAACATGCCGCGCACCCAGGCCGCCGCCTCCTGCTGGTTGCGCGCGCCCGCCGGAGTCGTGCCCCTCATGCGAGCGCGGAGCGGATGGCTTCCTCCACCAGCCGGCCCTCGATATCCGTGGCCAGCACCGCTTCTCCGATCCGCACCGGCAGCACGAAATGCACTTTGCCCTGAACGGTCTTCTTGTCGTGCACCAGCCGCGCCTTGAGGCGCTCGGCGGAAATGCCGCCGACCGGCGGGATCGGGCCGTAGAGTTCCAGCGTCTCCAGGATTTCGGCGCTGTCCTCGGCCGAAAGGTAGCCTGCGCGCTCGGCCAGCCACGTGGCCGCGCGCATCCCCCAAGCCACCGCCTCGCCGTGCAGGAACTGCGTATAGCCGGTCTCGGCTTCGAGCGCGTGGCCGAAGGTGTGGCCGAAGTTCAGAATGCTGCGCAGGTTCTTTTCGCGCTCATCGGCGGAGACCACTTCCGCCTTCATCCGCACGGAATCAGCGATGATGCGGTCCACCGCGTGCGGCGCGCGGCCGAGCACGGCGCTGCTGTTTTCCGAGAGATACCGGAATAACGCCGGGTCGCGGATAATGCCCGCCTTGACGATCTCCCACAGGCCGGCGCGGTATTCGCGGTCCGGCAGCGTCTCAAGCAGTGCCGGATCGATGAGCACCGCGAGCGGCTGGTGGAACGCGCCGATCATGTTCTTTCCGGCCGCGAGATTCACGCCCGTCTTGCCGCCGATGGCCGCATCCACCTGCGCCAGCAGCGTGGTCGGGATTTGCAGCACGGGAATGCCGCGCATGAAGATGGCGGCCAGAAAGCCGGCCATATCCCCGACGATGCCGCCGCCGAATGCGATCACGAGGCTCGAGCGGTCGCCGCCGCGCTCCACCATCTGCTCGGCGAGCCGCTCCACGGGCCCGAGGCGCTTCTGGTCCTCGCCGCCCGGTAGCTCCAGCAATTCGAACGGCGCGCCGGCCAGCCCGGCAGTGAGCGCCCGCCCCTGGTGCCGCCAGACGTCGGCCGTCGACACCACGAAGACCTTGCCGGTGCGGGCGGGGATGAAGCTGTGAGTCTGCGACACCACGCCGCGCTCCACGACCGCGGAGTAACATCGCGCCTGCGTGTCGACGCGAAAAGTGGCCATATAGCGGTTTTACCATGCGGCGCGCGGGACCGTTTCGCGGCTCCGGCGTCCAAAGCAATCAGCCACAGATGAACGCAGAGGAACACAGAGGAAACGGGCAAGTTGGGCCCCTGATAACATGCGTGCCGAAGGAGATCTCGACGATCTGACCGAACGCGTGCTGGGCGCGGTGTTTGAAGTCTCGAACACTCTGGGCGCCGGATTCCTGGAGAAGGTGTACGAGCGCGCCTTGCGGAAAGAGCTTGCCTTGCGCGGCATTCGTGCTGTTGCACAGGCAGGGCAGCGAGCATATGGCGCAATGCCTCAATTACCTGCGGGCATCCGGCCGACGGGTTTGTCTACTGGTGAACTTCCAGAAACCCAAAGTCGGGTGGAAGCGGATTGTTCTTGGGTAGTTCCATCCGCGTTCCTCTGTGTTCATCTGTGGCTCATGCGATTGGGTTCGTCGTGGCTGTAGCTTACGGCAGCCGCACCGGCGCGCCGCCCTGCGCCTTGCTGCGCTGCGCCGCATCCATGAAGGCGAACATTTCAAGCGTCACGTCGTTGGGCACCGGCGGCTTGCCGGTCTCGAAGAACTTGACGATCTCGACCACCAGCGCCCGGTAATCGGCCGCCTCGGCGGCCTTGGGATGCAGCACGGTCACCTCCCGCCCGCGCGTCACCACGGCGCCGTAATCGCTGTACGGCCGGATGGCCCGCACCGTGCCCAGGCGGCCGTCCTTCCATTTGCCCACGATCACGTCGGCATCTTCTGAAAAGGTGCGGGTCACGCTCTCGCAGCCGGGCCCCATCAGCGTATAGAGCACCTCGATCGGATGAATGGCGTACCAGGAAAGATCCAGCGGCTGATGCGGCTCGAACGGGCCCGGGCCCCACGTGCTCACCCCGGTGATGCCCGTAAGCTTCGCGCCTTCCGCGCCGATCGCCCCGAAGCGCAGGCTGGAGGCGCTGAACCACGGCACGCCCGCCGCTTTCGCCAGCCGCGCGATCTCCCGCGCGTCCTCGAGCGATGCCGCGAGCGGCTTATCGGCGAAGAACGGCTTGCGCGCCGCGATCACCGGCTGCGCCTCGGCCAGGTGCGGCCGCCCATCCACGCTCTCGATGAGAACGGCATCCACTTTGCCGAGCAGCGCCGGAATATCCGGGACGATCTCGACGCCGTACTTCGCGCGAATC
Source organism: Bryobacteraceae bacterium (assembly GCA_035293845.1). Taxonomy (GTDB): domain Bacteria; phylum Acidobacteriota; class Terriglobia; order Bryobacterales; family Bryobacteraceae; genus DATGMB01. The sequence continues at coordinate 9,585 of DATGMB010000166.1, read as the reverse complement.
TCCTCCGCGTACTGTTCCACGCGGCTGGCGCTCTCCTTCACATCCGGGCTTCCGCCCTTGACCGCCGCCACCACGCGCGCGCCCGCGACGTGGCCGGGCGCGGCCGGATCGTTCAGCATCCTGGTGAATGCCGGGACATGCGAGGTATCGGTGCCGATGATGCCGATGCGGAGATCGGCGGCGTGCGCGGCGAGCGCGCAGAGTGAGATCGCAAGGAAGCGCTTCACGTACGGCATTGTACACTGAGGGCAGGGGCGCTCCCGGCCCCGCCCATGGATCTCTCCACTCCCCTCACCTACGTCAAAGGCGTCGGCCCGGCGCGCGCCGCCATGCTGGAGGCCAAGGGGCTCGCGACCGTCGAAGACCTGCTCGGCTACGTTCCCTTCCGCTACGAAGACCGCAGCAACATGAAGACCGTGGCGCAGCTTGCGCCGGGGGAAATGGCCACCGTCATCGTGGACGTGCTGTCCGCCAAGGCCTCCGGCTTCAAGCGCCGCGACCTGGGCCTGTTCGAAGCGCGCTTCAGCGATTCCTCGCGCGCCATTCTGGTGGGCAAGTGGTTTCACGGCGGCTATCTCGCCAAGGTGCTGGCCGAGGGCATGAAGCTCGCGGTCTACGGCAAGGTGGAGTTCGACAGCTATTCGGGCGAGCTCACCATGCTGCACCCCGAATTCGAAATCCTCACCGGCGGAGAGGAGGAGGGCGAGGCCTCGCTCCACACCGGCCGCATCGTGCCCATCTACGAGGCCGCCGGCAAGGTGACCACGCGCATTCTCCGCACGCTGACGCACCGCATCCTCGCCGAACTCCCGCCCGAAGAGGACCGGCTGCCCGAAGCCATCCGCCGCCGCCTCCGCTATCCGGACCGCTGGACGGCCATCCGCCACACGCATTTTCCGCCGCCCGAATCCGACCTGCGCCTGCTCAACAATTTCCGTTCCCTGCCCCAGCAGCGCCTCATCTTCGAGGAATTTTTCTGGCTGGAATGCGGCGTCGCGCTCAAGCGCGCCAAGGCGCGCACGCTCGCCGGCATCCCGTTCGCCATCACCGACCGCGTGCGCGAGCAGGTCAAGGCGATGCTGCCGTTCAAGCCCACCGAGGCGCAGAAGCGCGTCATCAAGGAAATCGCCGACGATATGCAGGCGCCGCACCCGATGAACCGCCTGCTGCAGGGCGACGTGGGCAGCGGCAAGACCATCGTGGCCGCCGAGGCCGCCGTCATCGCCATCGAAAACGGCTATCAGGTGGCCGTGCTCGCTCCCACCGAAATCCTGGCCGCGCAGCACGCCTTCTACTTCCGCCAGATCCTGCAAAAGCTCGGCTACGTGACCGTGCTGCTCACCGGCTCGTTCAGCCCGCGGGAGAAAGCCAAGCTGAAGCAGCTCGTCGCCGAGGGCCTGGCGCACGTCGCGGTCGGCACGCACGCGCTGCTCGAAAAGGACGTGGAATTCAAGCGCCTGGGCCTCGCCATCATCGACGAGCAGCACCGCTTCGGCGTGCTCCAGCGCCTCGGCCTGGTGCAGAAGGGCGTCACGCCGGACGTGCTGGTGATGACCGCCACGCCCATCCCGCGCACGCTCGCCATGACGCTCTACGGCGATCTCGATGTCTCCGTGATCGACCAGCTTCCGCCCGGCCGCAAGCCGATCCTGACGAAGCACTACACCGCCGACCGCATCGAGCAGGCCTACAGCTTCCTGCGCAAGCAGATCGACGAGGGCCGCCAGGCTTACGTGGTCTACCCGGTAATCGAGGAATCGGAGACGCAGGCCATGAAGGCCGCGCAGAAGATGCACGAGCACCTTTCGCGCGAGGTCTTCCCCGATCTCGAAATCGGCCTCATGCACGGCCGCCTCGCCTCGGAGGAAAAAGAGGCCGTCATGCAGCGCTTCAAGGAAGGGCGCACCCAGATCCTCGTCTCGACCACCGTGATCGAAGTCGGCGTGGATGTCCCCAACGCCACGGTGATGCTGATCGAGCAGGCCGAGCGCTTCGGCCTCGCGCAGTTGCACCAGCTTCGCGGACGCGTGGGCCGCGGCGCCGCGCAGAGCTACTGCATGCTCGTCACCGAGAAAATGAACGATACCGCGCGCGAGCGCATCCGGACGCTCGTCGAATCGACGGACGGCTTCTACATCTCCGAAATGGACCTCAAGCTGCGCGGCCCCGGCGAATTCTTCGGCACGAAGCAGTCCGGAATGCCGTCGCTGCGCGTCGCCAACATCCTGCGCGACGGCGAACTGCTGGAGCATGCGCGCCGCGAAGCGGTGGACTTCATCGCGCACCCGCCTTCCGAGGATGAGCTGCGCGCCGCCGTCGCCTACATCCGCGACCACTGGCAGCGCCGCTACGGCCTGGTGACGGTGGGCTGATGCGCGTCATCGGGGGAGAATTCCGTTCGCGGCGCCTCGCCAGCCTCCCCGGCGCCGCCACGCGCCCCACGCCGGACCGTCTGCGCGAGACGCTCTTCGATATCCTGCAGACGCGCATCGCCGGCGCCACCTTCGCCGATGCGTACGCCGGCACCGGCGCGGTCGGGATTGAGGCGCTGAGCCGCGGCGCGGCGCACGCCTGGTTCCTCGAGCGCGGCCGCGCGGCGCTGGAGGTGATCCGCCGCAACCTGGAGGCGCTTTCCCTGGCGCCGCGCGCCACGGTGCTGGCGGGGCCCGTGCTCCTCACGCTGCCGCGCGTCACCGCCGATATCATCTTCCTGGACCCGCCCTACGACGTGGAGCGCGAATACGCCGCCGCGCTCGCGGCGCTCGAAGCCCACCCGCCCGCGCTCGTCATCGCGCAGCACTCCATCCGCTTCGAACTGCCGGAATCCGCCGGAAAGCTGGCGCGGACGCGCATCGTGCGCCAGGGCGATAACGCGCTTTCGTTCTACGCCCGGTAGCGATCCGCGGCCTGAAATGGCTGCCGTCACCCATCTGTAACTCTTTTGTGCTCGAACTTTGACAATCGCCTGTTATGGTTCAAACGGCCCATTGTTCAAGGAAATACACCAACCGATAACTCACCAGGAGTGTGCACCGAATGTCAAAGTGGAATTTCACGCGGAGCCGCATAGCGATTGCGGCGGCGGTAATCTTCATCGGCGCGAGCGCGGCATGGGCGCAAACGGCGCCGTTTTCCGGCTTCACGCCGGGCAATCTCGTGGTCTCGCGCAGCGTGTACGCGGGCGATGCATCGACCGTGACGGTCGGCCAGCCGCTGCCGCCGGTGTGCCCGCCGACCGCCTCCTGCGGCAAGGGCGTGGCTACCGATAGCGGGGCGTATCCCTCCAACGGCAGCAGCAACAACGTCTGGAACAACAACACCGTCGACGGGAGCTTCGGAATCACGTCGCCGATTTTTTTGGACCAGATCACCCCCGCCGGCACGCTGGTCAACACGCTGGCGATCCCCGCCAACCTGGTCACGACCAGCTTCAGCTCGAAATCCGAGCTGGCCGTGAACGTTTCGACCGACGGCACCGCGCTCACCTTTATGGCTTACGTCGCGCCGCCCAACACCATCGACGTTTCCAACTCGAACACGCCGGGGGTTTACGACCCGACCAACCCCGTCGGCGGCAGCTATTACCGGGCGGTCGTGCAGGTGGGCGCGAACGGCGCGATCCAGGTTACGCCGACCAACGCCTACAGCGGCAACAACGGGCGGGCCGCCATCCTGGCGAATGGCATGTACTACATGGTCGGCAACGATAACAACGGCTCCGGCACGCCGCCGGCGAACCTGGTGAACTCGACGGGCGTGGAGATCGCGACCCCCGGCCAGTCCCCCGCCACGGTGCCGCAGATGGTCGGGACATTCTCGATCACGTCCCTCACGGACCCGACCACGGGCCAGCCGTACGCGGCGGATAAGGCCGGCAAGGATACCAATTTCCGCGGCCTGACGATCTTCAATAACACGCTCTACGTCACCAAAGGCAGCGGCGGCAACGGCGTCAACACCGTATATCAGGTGGGTAACGCCGGGACGCTGCCGGCGCTCGCTAACGCAGCCGCCGCGCCGATCACGATCCTGCCGGGCCTGCCGGCGATTCTCGCCAAGAATCTGGACTACACCGGCAACTATCCCTTCGGCATCTGGTTCGCGAACGCCACCACGCTTTACGTGGGCGATGAAGGCGATGGCACGGCCGCGGATGCCGCCAGGAGCCCCAGCGCGGGCGTGCAGAAATGGGTCCTGAGCAACGGCACGTGGACGCGCGTGTACGTGCTGCAGAACGGCCTGAACCTCGGCCAGCCGTACTCGGTGCCCAACTATCCCGCCAGCCTCAATCCCGCCAGCGATGGCATTCGCAACATCACGGGCAAGGTGAACAGCGACGGCACCGTGACGATCTACGGCATCACCTCGACCGTCAGCGCCAACGGCGATCAGGGCGCGGACCCGAACAAGCTCGTCGCCATCACGGATGTGCTGGCGAACACCGACCCCTCGGTGGCGGCGAAGGAGACATTCACGCTTCTGAAGTCCGCCGCGGCGGGCGAAGTGCTCCGTGGCGTGTCGTTTACGCCCACGGCGGGATCCACGCCGGCGGTCAACGCGCCGCTTGTGACCTCCGCCGCTTCGCCTTCGGTGATCGGCATCGCGCCGGGGTCGGTGGCGTCGGCCAACGGCCAGAGCCTCGCGGCCGGGCCCACCGGCGAGATCATCGGCCCATCGCCGGCCGTCTGGGACGGCACATCGGTCTCGATCCTGGATGCCGCCGGTAAGCGGTGGGCCGCGCCGCTGCTCTACGTCTCGCCGTGGCAGGTGAACTTTGAGGTGCCGGCGGGCGTCGCGGCGGGCAATGCGCAGGTGACCATTTCGAGCGCCGCGGGCACGCAGACGGCGGCCAACGTGCCGGTAGCGGCCGTCGTGCCCGCGCTATTCACCCTGAACGGCTCCGGCCTCGCCGCGGCCTACGCCATCCGCGTTTCCGGCGGGAACCAGATCACCGAACCGGCCTATGCGCTGAACCCCTACGGCACGTATTCGGCTGCTGCGATCTCGCTCGGGGCGTCCTCGGACCAGACTTACCTGGTGCTCTTCGGCACCGGCCTCGCCGCCGCCGGAACCTCCGGCGTAACTGCCAAGGTCAAGGGCGTGGCGGCTCCGGTGGTCTACGCCGGACCGCAGCCGACCTTCGCCGGCCTCGACCAGGTGGTCCTGCAACTGCCGAACTCGCTGGCCGGTGCAGGCGCCGCGGACGTGCAACTGACCGCCAACGGCGTGGCGGCCAACCAGGTCCAGGTCACGATCCAATAGCGCAAGCGGCGCGTGGTGGCGCGGCGCCAAATGCCTGCGCTACGCTGGCAGTGGTGCCGCGCGCCGCATTCCGCTTCTACGCCGAGCTGAACGACTTCCTTCCTCCGGCGCGGCGCTTTACCGAGTTCACCCACAGCTTCCTCGACATCGCGACCGTCAAGGATTTCATCGAATCCTTCGGCGTGCCGCACACCGAGGTCGACCTCATCCTGGTCAACGGGACGCCGGTGGATTTCGCGTACCGCGTGCAGGATGGCGACCGGGTGAGCGTCTATCCCGTTTTCGAGGCTTTCGACATCGCGCCGGCAAACCGGCTGCGCCCCGAGCCGCTGCGGCGGCCGCGCTTCGTCCTCGACACGCATCTGGGCCGTCTGGCCGCGTTGCTGCGCATGCTGGGGTTCGACACGCTCTACCGCAACTGCTACCAGGACGAGCGACTGGCGGCGATCAGCCGCGACGAACGGCGGATTCTGCTGACGCGCGACGTCGGCCTGCTGAAGCGCGGAGCGGTGACCCACGGGTATTTCGTGCGGGAGACCGATCCGCGGCGCCAATTGCGCGAGGTGGTGTGCCGCTTCGACCTGGCGCGGCTCTCCCATCCATTTACGCGCTGCATGCGGTGCAATACGCCGCTCGAAGAGGTTGCGAAAGCGGAGGTGCTGGGTGAGCTGCCGCCGCGGACGGCGGAGGCCCACGACGAGTTCCGCCGCTGCCCGTCGTGCCGCCGCATTTACTGGAAAGGCGCGCATTACCGGCGCATGCAGCAGATGCTGCCGTGAAGCCGGGCCGCGCTCGATGGCTCCTAACACGCCGAGCAGGACGATCTCCAGCCCCAGCACGAGGGCAAACGCCGGGCGCGTGCCTTTGCGCCGCTCGATGAGTTGCCCACCCGGTCAGCCGGTCCGAAGCCATGCCGCGGGATACGCGGCAATCGGGCTGCCATCTATACTGGAATTTCAGTGCATTGCGCAGCGGACCAGCGGATTCCAGGACGAACGTGGCCGCGCCTGTGTCCACCGGCGCACCGTGTCGCGGCGGCCGCCGCCCTGCTGCTCGTGCTGGCGGGGGATGCCGGCGCGCTCAGCCCGCGCAAGTCGCTCACGCAGTACTCCCGCACCACCTGGACGCAGGAGCATGGCCTGCCGCAGGACACCATCCGCGCCATCGCCCAGACCAGCGACGGCTACCTGTGGCTCGGCACCGACGAAGGGCTCGTCAGCTTCGATGGCTACGACTTCCGGCTGTACGACAAGTCGCACGGCGAGCTCCCCTCGAATTCCATCACGGCGCTGGCCGCGGGCCCCGACGGCGTGCTCTGGATCGGGACATCGAGCGGCCTCGCGCGCTATTCGCCCTCCGCCCGGGACCCCTTCCGCACTTTTACCGTCAAGGACGGCCTGCCGGACAACTCCATCAACCAGCTCTATGCAGACCACGCGGGCACGTTGTGGATCGTGGCCGGAATTTCTCTGAGCCGCTACCAGGACGGGCGCTTCACCAATTTCGCCCCCGGCCGCGAGCTGCCCATCACCACGGCGCGCATCGTCCGCGAGGACGCCGCGCACGATTTGTGGATCGCCGGCTTCACCGCCGTGCTGAAATTGACGGGCGGGCGCTTCGTGCCGATCCTGAACGCCGCCGATCTCGACGGCAACATCATCACCGCCATGATCTTCGACCACCGCGGCGATTTCTGGCTGGCGGGCAACAAGGGCATCATCGTGCGCGCGCCCGATGGCAGGCTGCGCCGCTACAACGACCGCGACGGGCTGCCCGATCCGTTCGTCCGCGCGCTGTGGGAGGACCGCGATGGCAATATCTGGGCGGGGACGAACTCCGGCATCGCCCGCCTGGATGGCGGCCGCTTCGTGACCCCCCGCGCCGGCGAGGCGCGCGACTCCGATCCCGTGCGCTGCCTGTTCGAGGACCGCGAGGGGGACCTCTGGGTGGGGACCAGCGGCGGTTTGACGCGGTATCGCGACACCGTGTTCACGGTCTATGGAAAGACCGAGGGGATGCCCAGCGACGAGCCGAACACCATTTACCAGGACCGCGCCGGACGCATCTGGGTGGGATTTCACGAGAGCGGGCTGATGCGGTTCGGACCGGGTCCGCGGCGCGTGTTCACCACGCGGGATGGACTGCCGAACAACGAAATCTTCTCGATCCGGGAAGCCGCCAATGGCGACCTGCTGATCGCCGCGCGCGGCGGCATGGTGCGGATGCACAACGGCCGCTTCACCACCTTCGTGCCGCGCGACCCGCTGGCGCGCCTCACGGTGTTCGACGCCATCGAGGACACCGCCGGGCACATCTGGATCGCTACGGCGGGCGGGCTCGGGGAGCTGACGGCCAACGGCGCGCGCCTCGTGGTGCAGGCCGAGCCGGTGCTCGCCAACGCGGTGGTAACGCTGTGCGAAGACCGCAGCGGGGCGATCTGGGCGGGAACTTACGGCAAGGGCCTTTGGCGGGTCGATCGCAGCGGCGCGCGCCAATTCACCGCGGAAAATGGCCTTTCGAGCGATCAGGTGCGCTCGCTCTACCTCGACGCCGACGGGACCCTGTGGATCGCCACCTTCGGCGGCGGGCTCAACGCGTATCGCGACGGCAAATTCGAGGCTTTCACCGCAAAAGACGGCCTTTTGAGCGACAATGTGGCGCGGGTTTCCGACGACGGCCAATCCCTCTGGCTGAGCACCACGCGCGGCATCTGCCGCATCGCCAAACAGCAGTTGCGGGAATTCGCCGCGCATCGCCGTGCGCGGCTGGAACCGGTGAATTACGGCGTGGAGGACGGGCTGCGCAGCGCACAATGCTCGCCGGCCTATCCCGTAGGCGGCGGCGGCAGCCGGACACTGGACGGCAGGCTATGGTTCACCACCACGCGCGGCCTGGCCGTGTTCGCGCCCGGCGCGCATCGCAGCGCTCCACTCGCGCCGGCGGTGCAGCTTGTGGAGATCACGGCCAACGGCCGCCCGCTCGACCTCGGCCGCGCCGCGCGGCTGCCGCCTTCGAGCGAGCGCCTGCAGATCCGCTACACGGCCATCCACCTGAGCGCGCCGGAGCGGGTGGAGTATTTCTACCGGCTGGAGGGCATCGATGCGGATTGGGTCCATGCCGGGAACCGACGCCTGATCAACTACAACAGCCTGGGCCACGGCGCCTACCGCTTCACCGTGCGGGCGGTGCTTCCCGATGGCCTGGCGAGCGAGCAATCCTATCGCTTTGAGGTGCTGCCGTGGTTCTATGAAACCACACCGTTCCGCGTGCTCTGCGCGGTGCTGCTGCTGGCCGCCGGCTGGGGGATTTACCAATACCGGCTGCAGCAGATCCGCTCGCGGTTCTCCCTGGTGCTCGAAGAGCGCGCGCGGCTGGCGCGCGAGATTCACGACACGCTGGCCCAGGGCTTCGTGGGAATCGCCTCGCAGCTCGACGCCGTGGCGATGTGCCTGCCGGACCCGGCGGCGCCGGCGCGCAAGTATCTGGACCTCGCCCGCCGCATGGCGCGCCACAGCCTGACCGAGGCGCGGCGCGCCGTGATGGATCTTCGTTCGGCGGCGCTCGAGGACCACGACCTGGCGAGCGCCATCGAATCCGGCATGAAGCAGTGGACCGCCGGCTCGGGGGTCGAAATCGAATTCGATGCCGATGGCGGCCGCTCGCGCATTCCCGAGGAAGTGGAGCAGCACCTGCTGCGCATCGCGCAGGAGGCCGTGACCAATGTGCTGAAGCATGCCGGAGCGAAGCGCATCGGAATCAAACTGCATACCGAGGCGCGCAAGATCTATCTGCGCATCAAAGACGATGGACGCGGTTTCGATCAGGACGGCGTATTCGCCACGCTGGGCGGCCATTTCGGCCTGATCGGCATGCGCGAACGCGCCGAGCGGCTGGGCGGCGAGCTGCGCCTCGCCAGCCATCCGGGAGAAGGAACCGAAGTGGAGGTCAGCGTCCCCCTGCCATGAGCGAACCGATTCGCATACTCGTAGCCGAAGATCACCTGGTGGCGCGCGTCGGCGTGACCACGATTGTGAACCTGCAGCCCGGAATGACCGTGGTCGCGGAAGCGTCCAACGGGCAGCAGGCCGTGGAGCTTTACCGCCAGCACCAGCCCGATGTGGCGCTGCTCGATATGCGCATGCCGGTGATGACCGGCGTGGAGGCGGCGCAGGCCATTCGCAAGGAATTCCCGCACGCCCGCCTGATCGCGCTGACCACATACGGCGGCGATGAGGATATCCGCCGCGCGCTTGCCGCCGGCGTGCAGGCGTACCTCACGAAAGACGTGCTGCACGACGAGCTGATCAAGGCGATCCACGCGGT
>DATGMB010000165.1:0-5943 GCA_035293845.1 Bryobacteraceae bacterium | reverse complement strand
CCGGACGCTTGCTCCGGCCGATCTGCTGGCCCTGGACGGCCATATCGCGGAATGCGAAGATTGCCGCGGCCGGCTGGCGCAGGCCGGAAACGCATGGCGGGAAGCGGCGCGGCTGCGCGCGGATCTGGACGGTCATCTGGATTACCACGCCACGGTCGCGTGCGCGGAGGGCGGCGGCACGCCGGAACAGCGGCGGCACCTCGAGGAGTGCGCCATGTGCCGCGACGAGGTGGAAGATCTGCGCGGATTTCGCGAGCAATTGGGGCACGGGCGAGTGGTGAACTTCCCGGCTCCTCGCAAGCGGCGTTGGCCATGGCTCGCCGCTGCGGCAGCCATAGCGCTGGCGGCCGGATTGGGCGTGTGGACAACGCGCCACGGCGCCGCGCCGGCGCCGCCAGTTGCGGCCGTGCAACCGCCGCCCTCGCCGGCGGTTTCGCCCGCGAAACCCGAATTCGAACGCGCGCCCGCCTTCGAGCGAGCGCCCATTCTGGACCGCCTGATCTCGCATCCCGGAACGCTGCTCGGCCCATCGGGCGGCGGCCGCTGGTTCGAGCTGCTCGCTCCGGTGGGCACCGCCGTCTCCACGGACCGTCCACTGTTCCGCTGGCGGCCGCTGGAGCCGGGCGCCACGTACGTGGTCGAGATCTTCGATGAGCATTTCAACCCGCTGCTGGAAAGTCCGCGGCTCCGAACCGCCGAATGGCAGCCCGATCGCCCGCTGCCGCGCGGCCGGGTGCTGGAGTGGCAGGTGACGGCCCACATGGGAACCGAATCCGTGATGGCTCCCCTGCCGCCCGCGCCGGAAGCGCGCCTCGAAATCCTGCCCGCCGCAGCCGCCGAGGCCATCGAATCCGCACGCCGCGAGCACGCCGGCGATCACCTCCTGCTAGCTGCGCTTTACACCAATGCCGGTGCCCTCGATGAAGCCGAAGCCGAACTGCGGCAAGTGGACGAGGGCACGGCGCGGCCGTACCTTGAAAAACTGCGTCAACTTCGCGCCGCACGGTAGATGGGCCGGGCTCAAGCGCCCGGATGCGTCTCCACCAGATTGCGCACCGGCTTCACCTTCCGCAGGTAGGCGAAGATTGCGCGCAGATCCTCGGGTGGCAGTTGCGAGAAGCCCAGCCACGGCATGAGGGTGAACGAACGGCGGTCGGAGATCTGTGGCGGACCGTGCTCCACGTAGTCCTTGTAGTCGTAGAACTTCTTCAGGAAGAAGTTCTCCTCCCATTTGCCGATTCCGGTGTCGAGATCGGGCGTGATGTTCGCGGTCACCACCGTCCCGGCATGGGACGCGAACACCTGGCCGCCGGCGAAGGCTTTCGCGGCTACCGGCTGGCCGCGCTCCTGCGGCGTGTGGCAATCGGCGCAACCCGCCAGGGAGACCAGGTATGCGCCGTATTTCGCCGGGCTGGTGCGGTCGGGCGCGGGCACCTGTCCCACGGGCTGCGGGACGCCCTTGATCATCAGGTTGACGGGAAATTGCAGCGACGTCTGCGGCAGCGCGTGCCGCACGGGCGGCAGGCTGTTCAGGTACGCCACGACTGATTCGACATCGTCATCGGACATCTTGCGGAAGCCCTCGTACGGCATCATGGGGAACAACGCGCGGCCGTTGCGATCGACGCCTTCGCGGATGGCGCGGATCTTTTCGCCGTCGGTCCACGTGCCGATGCCGGTCTCGCGGTCGGGCGTAATATTGGGGGCGACGACGGTGCCCGGAAGCCCATGGAGAAAGTCGGAAAGCACGGTGCCTTCGCCGATGCCCTCGGGCACCTGCGGTCCGCCGAAGCGCGTAAAATCGCGCCGCGAGTGGCAGCCGCCGCAATCGCAGATGTTCTCGAACAGCACCTTGCCGCGCGCGATGCGCTCGGCCGTCATCGCCACCCGGACGTCGCGCGGCGGCGCGGCCGCAGGCTTCCGCAGATAAAGGAACGCCAAGCCTCCGGCCGGCACCAGGATCAGCAACAGGAGCGTACAGAGCAGGACCTTTTTCAGCATCGGGGAAACCAGTATACCGGGGGAGATGGGCGTCCGTCACCGCCCTCGATCGGGCCGCCCTGGCTCATTTTGGTCCATTGCGCCGTTTTCGGCGCTTTGGTTTCAGTGACTTACAAAATCTGCTGGATCATTTTGGTCCAGCGGCCGGCAGTTCGCATGATATTTTGGACTCGATGCCCACGGAAAATCCGTTCCAGGATCCGCTGCGCTTCGAGCGGCGCGTGCCGGAGTGCGCGGTAGTCATTTTCGGCGCCACCGGCGACCTCACGCGGCGCAAGCTCATGCCGGCGCTCTACCGCCTCGCCTACGACCGGCGGCTCTCCGCGGGATTCGCCATCGTCGGGATTTCGCGGCGTCCGCTCAGCGATGACGCCTTTCGCGACCAGATGCGCGAAGCCGTGCAGCAGTTCTCCGAAGACACCCCCTTCGATGAAGGCGTCTGGCGCGCGTTCGCCGCGGGCCTGTTCTACATGTCCGGCGATATCGGCGACGGCGGGATGTTCGAGCGGCTCGCCAGGAAGCTGGCGGAAGTCGAAGCCGCGCGCCACACCGGGGGCAACGCGCTGTTTTATCTCGCCATCCAGCCCAGCCAGTACGCGCCGGCAGCGCTCGGCCTGGGCGCGGCCGGGCTTGCGAAGGGCAACGGCTGGCGGCGCCTGGTCGTCGAGAAGCCGTTCGGCCACGACCTCGCCAGTTCGCGCCAATTGAGCGACGAGCTGCACCGCGTGTTTCCGGAATCGGAGGTCTACCGCATCGACCACTACCTCGGCAAGGAGACGGTGCAGAACATCCTTGCTTTCCGCTTCGGCAACGGCATTTTCGAGCCGCTATGGAATCGGCGGTACATCGACCACGTGCAGATCACCGCGGCGGAATCGATCGGCGTGGAAGGGCGGGGATCGTATTATCAGGAGGCCGGCGCGCTGGCCGACATGATCCAGAACCATCTGCTCCAGGTCATGGCCACCATGGCGATGGAGCCGAGCGCCGGGTTCACGGCCGATGCGGTGCGGGACGAGCGCGCCAAGCTGCTCCGCTCGATCAAGCCGATGACGCCGGATGAAATCCGCTGCAACACCGTGCCGGGCCAGTACGGGCCTGCGCGCATCGGCGGCGAGGACGTGCCCGGCTTCCGCCAGGAGCCTGGCGTGGACGCGCAATCGCAAACCGACACCTACGCAGCCGTGACCTTCTTCGTCGAAAACTGGCGCTGGGCGGGCGTGCCGTTCTACGTGCGCACCGGAAAACGCCTGCCCAAACGCGTCACCGAAATCGCCATCCAGTTCCGCCGCGCGCCGCTCGCCATTTTCGGCAAGGAGAACACCGGCCTGCCCCCGGACTTGCTCATCGTGCGGATCCAGCCGGAGGAAGGCATCTCGCTGAAGTTCCTCGCCAAGCGGCCCGGCGCGGGCATGCATCTACGGCCGGTCTCGATGGATTTCAACTACGGCACCAGTTTCGGCGAGCGCTCGCCTTCGGCCTACGAGACGCTGCTGCTCGACGCCATCATCGGCGACGCCACGCTCTACACGCGGCAGGACATGGTGGAGGCAAGCTGGGCCGCGGTCGAGCCGATTCAGGACGTGTGGCGCAACACCGCGTGGAATTTCCCGAATTACGCGGCGGGAACGTGGGGACCGCCCGAAGCGGACGCCATGCTGGCGCGCAACGGCCACGTGTGGAGGAAGCCGTAATGGGCGCGGCGCTTTCCCCGGAAAAGGTCCTTCGCGACCTGGCGGCGCTTTGGACCTCGATGGCGAAACAGCAGAGCCGCGACCGCGAGGCCGCCGGCGAGCCTTCGGCCGCCGATGGCGTGCTGCGCGCCTGCACCATGACGCTGGTGGTGCTGGCTGAGGAATCGGAGGACCCGACGGCGCTCGGCGAGACCATCGCCGCGCTCATGCCGGAGCATCCGGCCCGCGCCATTCTGCTGCGCCTGCATCCGGACGGCCCGCGCGCGCTCTCCGAACGCGTCTATGCCCAGTGCTGGATGCCCTTCGGCCAGCGGCGCCAGGTCTGCTGCGAGCAGGTCGAGATCACTGCCTCGGACGCCGCGCTGGGCGACCTGCCGCCGCTCGTGCTGCCCCTGACGGTTAGCGATCTGCCGGTGATTCTCTGGTGCCGGGCGCCGCGGCTGACCGGCATGCTGGAATTCGGCGCGATGGCGGGCATCGCGACCCGCGTCGTCGTCGACAGCTCCGCGATGCCGGATGCCGCCCGTGCCCTGCGCCTCCTGCAGGATCTTGCCCGGAACACGCCCGTCGGAGACTTGGCCTGGACGGGCCTCACCCGGTGGCGGGCGATGCTCTCTCAGGTGTTCGAAAATCGCGAGCGGCTGGCGCGGATCGCGGGAGTCGCGCGGCTCCGTGTCGCCTTCAGCGGCACGTACGAAACCGCCGCCCGATACCTTGCGGCGTGGATCTCGGATGGGCTGCGTGCTGCCGGCGCGAAGCCGCAGGTCACGGTCGAACCGGATGCGCAGGTTTCGACCGTCCGCGTGGAACTGGAGGGCCGGGGGCTGCGGCTCGCGCTGTGGCGCGACGGGCAGCGCCTCATGGCGCAGGTCGACGACAGTTCGCAATGCACGCATCTCCCGCCGCCCGGCGATTACATCCTGATGCGCGAAGAGCTCGGGATCGACGGCCGCGATCCGGTGTTCGAGGCAGCGCTGGCCGAAGCGGCCGGCCTAGGATAAGGGCCGGCATCGCCGGCCCATACCGAATTGATTACAGCGCGGCCGCCTGCGCCTTTGCGGCCTGCTCGGTGAGCGCGGCGGCCTTGTCCGTCGCTTCCCAGGTGAAGGTGTCTTCGGTCCGCCCGAAGTGCCCGAAAGCCGCGGTCTTGCGGTAAATCGGCCGGCGCAGCTTGAGCGTGTCGATGATGCCGCGCGGCGTCAGGCTGAAGTTCTCCCGCACGAGTTCGGTGAAGCGCTCGTCCGGAATGGCGCCCGTGCCGAACGTGTTTACGTTGACGGAAACCGGCTCGGCCACGCCAATCGCGTATGCCAACTGCACCTCGCAGCGCGAGGCCAGTTTCGCCGCAACCAGGTTCTTCGCGATGTAGCGCGCCATGTAGCAGGCCGAGCGATCGACCTTCGTCGGGTCCTTGCCGGAGAATGCGCCGCCGCCGTGCCGGCCCATGCCGCCGTACGTATCGACGATGATCTTTCGCCCGGTCAGACCGGTATCGCCGTGCGGGCCGCCGATCACGAACAGGCCCGTGGGGTTGATGTGGTACTTGGTCTGGGAATCAACCATATTGGAGGGGATCACCGCGTCGATGATGTGCTTCTTCACTTCGCGGCGCAATTCCTCGGTCGATACCTCGGGGCTATGTTGCGTCGAGATCACCACCGCTTCGATGCGCTTCGGCCTGTTATTGACGTACTCAACGCTCACCTGGCTCTTGCCGTCCGGCCGCAGGAAGTTCAGCAAACCCTCGCGGCGCGCCGTCGAAAGCTGCCGGACGAGCTTGTGCGCCATCATGATCGGCAGCGGCATCAGCTCCGGCGTCTCATCGCAGGCGTAGCCGAACATGAGTCCCTGATCGCCCGCGCCGCCCGTGTCCACTCCCATCGCGATGTTCGGCGACTGAGCCTGAATCAGGTTGTGCACACCGCAGGTGTGGGAGTCGAAGCCGTAAGTGGCGTCGTTATAGCCCACGTACTCGATCGTGCCGCGCGCGATCTTCGGCACATCGACGTAGGTCTTCGTGGTGATCTCGCCCGCCACGATGCAGGTGCCGGTGGTTACGAGCACTTCACAGGCCACGCGGCCGGTGGGATCGTCCGCCAGCACGGCATCGAGAACGGCATCGGAGATCTGGTCCGCGATCTTATCCGGGTGCCCTTCCGTCACGGATTCGGAAGTGAAGAGGTATCGGTTTTCTGCCAATTGAGTTCTCCTGCGGTAAGTTCAACTAAACTGTAACACCCTGGTAGCC
>DATGMB010000164.1:0-34607 GCA_035293845.1 Bryobacteraceae bacterium | reverse complement strand
GATCGAGGCGATCCGGTCGGTGGCGCAGGGGCGGAGCTTCCTGACGAAGAAGGTGAGCCGGATTCTGCAGGAGGATTACATCCGCGAGCTGGAGGACCGGGGGCTCGACGACAGCTACGACCTGCTGACGGAGCGGGAGCGGGAGATTCTGCAGTTAGTCGCGGAGGGGAAGACGAACAAGGAGGTCGCGGCGCTGCTCGATGTGAGCGTGACCACGGTGGAGACGCACCGGACGCACATCCTGCAAAAGCTGGGCCTGCATTCGGTGCCGGAGTTGATTCTCTATGCGGTGAGGAAGGGGATTATCTCGTAGCGTGCGCAATCATAGAGGGCGGGAATAGCGCTTCCGCCTTGTCCCATCGCTCCTGCTCCATCAACACCCGCCCAAGCCGGTCGCGTGAGATCGTTCGCAGCTCTGGTATGCGCTCGATCGCCAAACTCCGGCGCAGCGCTTCTTCGGCCTCCTTCAGCCGGCCAAACTTCAGGCACGCCGACCCACGAAAGAACAGATCACGCGGCGGGTCCGATTTTCCAGTACGGAAACCTTCGATCTCTTCCAATCGGGCCCGGTAATCGCCCCGCCGATAGGCGGCGAGTTGCTTGTGCAGAACGCGCTGCGTGCGGCGGAGGTGGCGAATTTTCGACGCGCGCCGATTTCACAAATAATTTACATCGCCTGAATTGAAAGGACGCTGCAGCGAATGCTAAATTCCAGCCAAGAAGTTCCGGGCCGGCCTTTCCGTAGAAATCTGATTCGCAGCCACGGCCCCCAGTCTACCTGGGGCACAGGAGAACTTTCGATGCAGACGAACGTCCGAGTAATGCTACTGGGAGCGATTGGGACATTGACGGCCTGGGGCTTTCCGTTTGGTCCGCCGAGCGGCGTGACGATTGCTCCCGCTGACCGGCCCGGTGTTTCCTGTACACTGTGCCACGCAGGGACGCCATTGAACGGCGGCGGCGGGAGCGTCCGGCTCGTTTTTCCGAACGGCCTGACTTATACGCCCGGCCAGACTCAGACCATTAACGTCGTGATCAACGATGCCATAGCGGCAATCTACGGTTTCGAAATGACCGCTCGACTGGAAAGCGGCCCCAGCACGCAACAGGCCGGAAAGTTTGTAGCAGGTGCGAATCAAAAGGTGGTGTGTTCCAACAATGCGATCGAGCCGGATACCGGCTGCGGCGGTAACGGAATCCAGTGGCTGGAACACAGTCAGCCGTCTTTGTCGAACACGATTTCCGTTCAGTGGACACCCCCGGCTGCCGGCGCCGGTAATGTCCATATCTATGTGTCTGCGAATGCCGCAAATGGCGACAACACGCGATTGGGCGACCATATCTATGCGGCGGATTACGTCCTGACACCGGCCTCGACTTCCGTTAGCGGGCTTCCTCAAATCACCAGCATCGTCAACGCCGCCAGCGGCGCGAATACTGGTGAGGCGGGATCGTGGATCACGATCACGGGCTCCAACTTCGCTTCGTCCGCGACGACCTGGGACAACGCCATCATCACGAACGTGTTTCCGACGACCCTCGGCGGCGTTACCGTGGCGATTGACGGGAAACCTGCACCGATCAGCTTCGTGAATCAGACTCAAATCAATGCTTTGGTGCCGGCGACGAGCACCCTCGGCAGCGTGAACGTCGTAGTCTCGAATTCTAACGGCTCCTCCGCACCGGCGGCCTTAACTTTGGCAACCGCATCTCCGGGCCTCTTTACTTTTCCTGAGGGCCAAGGGAAGTACGCAGCGGCCGTTGTTCTCGATAGCCCGACGACTTTTGAATATCTCGCGCCGGCCGGATTGCTTGGAAGTTCCGCGCAGTCGCGCCCGGCGAAAGCAGGTGACACGATCCTCATTTACGGTACGGGATTTGGCCCTACGACCACGCCGCTGAATCCGGAAATGTCCGCCAGTGTCGCGTATCCGCTGGCTCACACGGGTCCGGATATTACCAAGCCACTCGCCCAGGTAACGATCGGCGGACAGGCGGCTCAACTGCAATTCTGCGGGATCGTCAGTCCCGGGGTTTACCAGATCAATGCGGTGGTGCCGCAAGGACTGAGCGCCGGAGACCAGCCGCTCCAGGTGACTTTGCTGAGCGGGCCATCCGTGTCGCAGACCGTTTTTGTCCCGGTTCAGTAGTCGCCGACGATCGCAGCCTCCCGCCGTCCTGCACGGCGGCGGGATTTTAGCGCAGTCGCGCGTGGGTAAAAAGGCTTGCCGCCAAAGATTTGTGTAGACAAGCTACTCAATACAGAGTAGACTGCCTACAGAATGTCGAAACTTTCCCGCGTCGATCTTCTTCAGGGGACCCTCGACCTGCTCATTTTGCGCACGCTGGCTCTGGGGCGGAGCCACGGGCACGCCATTGCGAAGCATATCCAGCGGACGTCGCAGGACCTGTTGCAGGTGGAGACGGGGTCGCTTTATCCGGCGCTGCACCGGCTGGAAGCGAAGGGGTGGATTGCGGCTTCGTGGGAGCTCTCGGAGAAGGGGAAGCGGGCGCGGTATTACCAGCTCACGGCGGCGGGGCGGCGGCAACTGGTGGAAGAGCAATCGAGGTGGGAAGCATTCGCGCGGGCGATGGGGCTGGTGCTGAATCCGAATCCGGAGGGAACAGCATGAGGGCATTCATCAGGAAGTTGAACTGGCTGCTGGCGCGGCGGAGGAAGGAAGCGGAGCTGCGGGAAGAACTCGCGTTCCATCTGGAGGAGGAAGCGGAGGAACTCGCGGAGCGGGGGCTGGGCGTGGCGGAGGCTCGGAACGCGGCGCGGCGGGACTTCGGCAATTCCGGGCTGGTGGCGGAGGATACGCGCGCGGCGTGGGGCTGGCGGTGGACGGAAGAGCTGGCGCAGGATGTTCGGTACGCGATGCGGGCGATGCGTGCCAGCCGGACGTTCACGGCGCTCGCGCTGGTTTCACTCGCGCTGGGGATCGGGGCGAATACGGCGATCTTCAGTTTCCTGGATGCGATCCTGCTGCGGCGGCTGCCGGCGGCCGATCCGGAGTCGCTGGTGCTGCTGCGCATGCACATGCGGCAGTCCGAGGTGCACGGGATGGAGTATCACGACGGCAGCTTCAAGACGGCAGGCGGGGGATTCACGAATGCCACCTTTGCCTATCCGGCGTTCGAGCTGTTCCGGAACAGCGGTGTGTTCGCGTCCGTGTTCTGCTACCAGAGCGCGGGCGGGCTCAACGTGTCGATCGGCGGCGATGCGCGCATTGCGGATGGTGAATACGTCTCGGGCGAGTACTTTCATGGCCTCGGGATTCGGGCCGCGTCGGGGCGGCTGCTGGAAGAGGCGGATGACCGGGCGGGGGCGGCGCCGGTTGTGGTGGCGGGATTCGGGTTCGCGAACGCGCGGTTGGGCGGCGTGGCGACCGTGGTCGGGCGGCAGATCCGCATCGACGGGATTGTATTCACGGTGGTGGGGGTGGCGCCCGCGGAGTTTTTCGGGGCCGACCCGGCCGCCGCGCCGGAACTGTACGTGCCAATGCACGCGAACCTGCTGCTCGATGCGCAGAACTCCTACAGTCCGCCGGCGGGGCGGTACGCAGATCCGAACGTGGAATGGCTCAATGTCATGGCGCGCCTGCGGCCCGGAGGCACCCCGGCGCAGGCGCAAGCCGTGCTTTCCGGGCCATTCTCAGAATGGATGCGCACGGTCAACACACGGCGCAACCGCGCGAATCTACCTACGCTGCTGGTGGAGCCGGGCGCTGGCGGTCTGGACGGGCTGCGGCGCGAGTACCGCAAGCCGCTCGCGCTGCTGCTCGGCGTGACGGGGCTGATACTGGTGCTGGCGTGCGCGAATATCGCGAACCTGCTGCTGGCGCGGGCGGCGGCGCGGCGGCGGGAGATGGCGATCCGGCTGAGCGTGGGGGCGGGGCGGCGGCGCGTGATCCGTCAGTTGCTGACCGAAAGCGTGCTGCTGGCCCTGGCAGGCAGCGCGGCGGGAATCGGATTGGCGATATGGGGGATGCGCTCCATCACCGCGCTGTTGGCGGACGGACGCGAGGGTTTCACGCTGCACGCGGCATTGAACTGGCACGTGCTGGCGGCGGCTGCGGCGCTGGCGGTGGTGACGGGTGTATTTTTCGGGCTGGCGCCGGCGCTGGAAGCGACGCGGGTGGACCTGGTGACGGCGCTGAAACAATCGCGGACCGGCGGGGCGGCCGGGCATTCGCGGTTTGGGTTGGGGCGGGCGCTGATGGTGGCGCAGATGGGGATCGCGCTGCTGGTGCTGGTGCTGGCGGGGCTGATGGTGCGGACGCTGGGGAATCTGGAGTCGGTGAGACTGGGATTCGACCGGGAGCACGTGCTGACGTTCCACCTCAACCCGGCGCAGACCGGGCACAAGGGCGCGGAGATGACGGCATTTTACGAGGAATTGCGGCGGCGGCTGGCGGAGCTCCCCGGAGTACAGGCGGCGAGCCTTTCGGTGCTGCCGATGATCGGGAGCGGACAGGCGATGACGATGGTCAGCACCGGGAAGGAGGAGGCGAAGGCCACGCTGATCCAGACGGTGGGCCCGGATTTCTTCCGCACGATGCAGATTCCGATCCTGCTGGGCAGGGGAATCGAAGACCGCGACCGCGCGGGGGCGCCGTACACAGCCGTCGTGAGCGACGGCTTCGCGCGCGAGCATTTCGGACAGCGGAATCCCGTGGGAGAACACTTGCGGTTTTCGGAATGCGAGCGGTGCGAGATCGAGATTGTAGGGGTGGCAGCGAACGCCAGGTACGGCAGCCTGCGGGACGAGGCCGGCCCGGTCGTCTACCTGCCATACGGACAAGCCGCGTTCGGGCCGGTGGAAGCGATGTATTACGAACTGCGCACGGCGGGGAATCCGCTGGCGTACGAGCGGGAGGCGCGGGAGATCGTGCGGCGGGCCGATCCGGGGCTGCCGGTGGCGGATGTACGGACGCAGACGGCGCGCATCGACGGGACCATCCGGCAGTCGATCACGTTTGCGCGGCTGTGTGCGGCGTTTGCGCTGCTGGCGCTGGCGATCGCGTGCGTGGGACTTTACGGGACGGTGGCGTATCGCGTGGCGAGGCGGACGGGGGAGATCGAGCATCCGCATGGCGCTGGGCGCGCGGCGCGGGCGGGTTGTCTGCATGGTGCTGCGTGAGGTGCTGGCGCTGGGGGCGGCGGGGCTGGCGCTCGGGGCGCCGGCGGCGCTCGCGATGGCGAAGCTGGCGCGGTCATTTCTATACGGGCTGCAACCGGGCGATCCGGGAGTGATGGCGGCGGCGATCGGGACGCTGGTGGCGTCAGCGCTGGCGGCCGCGGTGGCGCCGGCGCGCCGGGCGGCGCTCGTGGACCCGGCGAGCGCGCTCAGGGAGGAGTAAGCCCGCTGCGCTCGCGGGACCACGAGGCCTCCCTGGGCGTGACCGGGTAGAGAATCCGGCCGCGTTGCCGGGTATTCACCGGCACGATCGACGGGCGCCGAGGACGGCGATCGGGCCTCGGCGCCAGAAGCAGTCCGGGTCTTCGAGGCCGGCTTGCTCCATCGCCCGGAGTTCCTCGGCGGCGGAAAAGTAGGTGTCCTCGGTGGACCAGTCAGCGAGGTTCTGATAGGCCTGCTCCAGCGAGAAGCCTTGTCCCGCCATGAACCGCGCCCAGTCATCCCGTAGCGATGGCCAGAACGGGCCGCTTACGGCATCGCAGTTCAAGAAAACACCGCCGGGCAGGAGCGCGTCCCGGATGCGGCGGTACACCTCCGACTTTTCCGGCAGAGTCGGAATGTGATGCAGGGCAAAAGCGGCCAGGACGGCGTGGCATGGCGGCAGGGGATCGGCAAAGGAGCCGAGTTCCATCTCCACGCGGCCGGCGAAGCGGCCGAGCCGGGCCTGCGCGACCGAGAGCATCTCGGGATCGATATCGCGCACGAGCACCGAAGCCTGCGGGAAACATTCGAGGATCGCCCCGGCGAGCGAACCCGTGCCGCCGCCCAAATCGATTACGCGAGCCATCGGCGGGATCTGCGCGACGGCCAGCAGATCGAGCTGCACGCCGCGGCTCTCGTCATAGAACGGGATGAGGCGGCGGATGGCGCGGTCGTACTCCGCAGTGTCCAGGCGGAGGTGAGAGGAGACTGAGTGATCGCTCTTCATAGATCGCTTCGCACGGCCCGGCGCTTCCTGGTTCGTTCAGCGAGGCGCACGACGGTGCGAGGGGCCAAGGGTTTGCCTTCGGGGCGGTCCGCCTGTGCGACGGCGGCCCGGACGAGGCCGCGAATGCCGGGGGTTTTGAGATCCGCCGGAGTCCCGAGGCGGATGTGCCGGATCCGTTTGCCTTCGCCGCGCAGCAGGCCGTTCGGATCGGGCAGGTGCGCGCCGAAGTTGAAGCCGAGGTTCACCCAGTTGGCATACGTAGTGGTGAAGACGAAGGCATCGCCGGGCCGGTCCGTGAACGAAAAATGGTTGGCGATGGTGTAGACCTCGTAGACGAACTCGCTGGCTTCCGGAGCCTCTTCGAGGATGAACTCTCGCGCCGCCAGGGCGAGTTCCTGAATGGCTGCGCTGTAAGGCAGGAGCAGCTTGAGATATTGCGGATCGGGCGGACGCGCGCGCACGCAGCGAGTATACATCAGGATGCGGTGAAGATCAGGCTCATGCAGGTGACGCCGGCTTCGGCTTTTTGAAGCTCGGAGACATCGATGGGCAGCGGGCGGAAGCCTTCGGTTTCGAGGAGGGCGGCGGTCGCCGGGAAGTTGGCGGGGATCACGATGGTGTCACCGGTGGCGAGAACGTCGGCGGCCCAGTCCTCGCGGACGTCGAGGATGCGGTGACCGGAGAGCGGGGCGGCGTCGATCCAGGCGCGGTTGGCGAGGATGGTATCGCGGCCCAGGTAGCAGGCGGCGCTCTTGAGGTGCAGGCAGCCGCGGACCTCGACGGGGATTACGGTATAGCCGTGGGGTTCGGCGATCGCGGCGAGCTGGGCGATGCCTTCCGCGTTGGTTCGGGTCGAGAGGCCGGCGAAGAGGGTCCGGCCGGCGCGGAGGATGTCGCCGCCTTCGAGGGTCGCGGGCGGCTCGATCCGGCGGAGGGGGCGGAACGGCGCGAGCGCGGGTGCGAGGCATTCGACCTCGGGGCGGCGGGAGGCGGCGCCGGGGCGGGTGAGGATGGCGATTTCATCGAGGACGACGGCGGGATCTTCGACGAAGACGGAATCGGGGAGATCGGGGAGCGCGGGTAGCGAAATCACGCGCAGACCGAGCGAGCGGAGGCAGTCCTCGTAGGCGCGGTGCTGGGCAGCGGCGTGGGCGAAGTCAATGGGCTGGCGCGCGAGAAATGTGAGCTCACACGCAGAAATGGAGGGGCTTGGGGCGCGCGTCAGGGCGGTGAGCATTCTTACTGTATCCTGAAGCATTATGGCAGACCAAACCGCACCCGCCCGCCAAATGGGCTTCGCTACCCGTTCCTTGCACGCCGGACACACGCCCGACGCCGCCAGCCGTGCGCGCGCCGTGCCGATCTACCAGAGCACGTCGTTCACCTTCACCGACTCCTCGCACGCGGCGCGCCTGTTCGCGCTGCAGGAATTCGGCAACATCTACAGCCGGATTATGAACCCGACGACGGATGTTTTCGAGCAACGGGTGGCGGCGCTCGAAGGAGGCATCGGGGCGCTGGCGACGTCGAGCGGGCAGGCGGCGCAGTTCCTGGCGATCACCAGCCTGCTGGGGCCGGGCGATGAGATGGTGGCGGCGAGCACCCTCTACGGCGGGACCTACACGCAGTTCGATGTGAGCTTCCGGCGCATGGGGATCGACGTGAAATTCGTGGAGCCGGACGACCCGGAGAATTTCCGCAAGGCGATCACGCCGAAAACGAAGGCGGTTTACGGGGAGGCGATTGCCAATCCGCGGATGAACGTGCTGGACATCGAGCGCGTGGCGGCGATCGCGCATCAGGCGGGGGTGCCGCTGATCGTGGACAACACGATGGCCTCGCCGCTGCTCTGCCGGCCGATCGAATGGGGCGCGGATATCGTGGTGCACTCGGCGACGAAGTTCCTGGGCGGGCACGGGACGTCGATCGGCGGGGTCATCGTGGATAGCGGGAAGTTCCAGTGGACGAGCAAGTACCCGGCGATCACGGAGCCGAGCCCGGGGTACCACGGAATGAAGTTTTCCGAAGTGTTCGGGCCGATGGCCTATATCATCAAAGTGCGGGTCGAGGGGCTGCGGGATTTCGGGCCGTGCATGAGCCCGTTCAACTCGTTCCTGTTCCTGCAGGGAATCGAGACGCTGCCGCTGCGGATGCAGAAGCACAGCGCGAACGCGCTCGCGGTGGCGCAGTGGCTGACGAAGAACCCGGCGGTTTCGTGGGTGAAGTATCCCGGCCTCGAATCGAGCCCGTATTACAAACTGGCGCAGAAGTACCTGCCGGAAGGGCAGGGCTCGATCGTCACGTTCGGCATCAAGGGCGGGCTGGAGGCAGGGCGCAAGCTGATCGACGCGGTGCAGTTGTTCTCGCATCTCGCGAACCTCGGGGATGCGAAAAGCCTGATCATTCACCCGGCCTCGACGACGCACCAGCAGTTGAACGATGCGCAGCAGGAGGAGGCCGGGGTGACCAAGGACCTGGTGCGGCTTTCGGTGGGGATCGAGGATCTGGACGATATTATCTGGGACCTCGACCAGGCGATTGCGGCTTCGCAGCGGTAGACGGGAGGCACACGCGGGAGGTCCGGAGGACCGTACGCGGGAGTACTGGAGTAGGGGTGCGGCGTGACGCTGGCGCGTCCCGCGTTAGGCCAAAATGGGATCAGTGAAGCGAACAGTTTTGATTCTTATTTTTCCCGGCTTCTGGGTGCTGGCCGGGTGTTCTTCCCCGGATCAGCGGCAGGCGAAGGCGGGGGATGTGGCGGTGTCGCACGCGGCTTCGGCGGCGCCGCTCAATCCGCTGCCGGGGATGCCGCCGGTTACCGATCCGAACGACATTTACGCAGCGGACCGGCCCAACGAGCTGAGCCCGACCGTGCGGAACTTTCCGCAGCGCGTGTATGTGCCGAATACCGAGAGTAACTCGGTGGACGTGATCGATCCGGCCATTTACAAGGTGATTGCGCATTACAAGGTCGGGAAGCTGCCGCAGCATGTGACGCCATCCTGGGATTTGAAGACGCTGTGGGTGCTGAACGATAAAGGCAATTCGCTGACGCGGATCGACCCGTCGACGGGGAAGATGCACGAGACGATCCGTGTGCTCGATCCCTACAACATGTATTACACGCCGGACGGCAAGTACGCGATCGTGGTAGCGGAACAGAGGGAGCGGCTGGAGTTCTACGACGCGAAGACGATGGCGCCGAAGAACGCCGTCTGGGTGCCGTGCAAGGGCGTGGACCACATGGATTTCACGGCCGACGGCCGGTACCTGATCGCAAGCTGCGAATTCGGCGGCGCGGTGATCAAGTTCGATGTGGCAAAACAGAAGCTCGTGGAGCGGCTCCCGGTGAGCCCGAAGGGGATGCCGCAGGACGTGAAGACGTCGCCGGACGGCCGCGTGTTTTACGTGGCGGACATGATGGCGAACGGCGTGCACGTGATCGATCCGGACAGCTTCCGGGAGATCGGGTTCATTCCGACGGGCAAGGGCGCGCACGGGCTGTACGTGAGCCGGGACTCGAAGGACCTGTATGTCTCGAACCGCGGCGAGGGGTCGATTTCGCTGATCGATCTCGGGACGCGGAAGGTCGTGAAGAAATGGGAATTGCCGGGTGGCGGGAGCCCCGATATGGGCGGGGTGTCGGCGGACGGCAAAGTGCTGTGGCTCTCCGGCCGGTATAACTCCGAGGTATACGCGATCGATACGAGCAGCGGGAAGTTACTGGCGCGCATCCCGGTGGGGCACGGGCCGCACGGGCTGTGCGTGTATCCGCAGCCGGGGCGATACTCGCTGGGACATACAGGAGTGTTCCGGTAGCCGGGCTTTTGGATTAACCGCCGAGACGCCGAGCCGCCGAGGAAGTTTGGGGAGCCTCAATTTTGCGCCTTCGGCGATGGTGAGCACGCCCGCGGCTTTGGCTGCGACTACGGAGAGAATGCGGCGGTCCGCCGGTTACAGCAGCTCGTGCCGTGCGGCGGTTTCCAGGCGTTTCACAATCTCGCCGACGGATTGGGCGCGCTCGCGGGAGGCCACCAGGAGCGCATCCGGCGTATCGACAACGATTAAGTCTTCGACCCCGAGGAGGGCGACGACTTTGCCGCGGGCATCGACGAAATTGTTGCGGGAATCAACGGCGACGGTCTCGTGGATGACGACGTTGCCGTGACCGTCGCGGGGGAGAAGTTCGTAGACGGCGTTCCAGCTTCCGACGTCGTTCCAGCCGAAATCGGCGGCGCGGATGCCGGCGACCTGGCTCGATTTTTCGAGGACCGCGTAATCGACCGAAATATTTTCGCAGAGCGGGAATGCGCCGGCGAGGGCTTGGGCAAAGCGGCGCGAGCCGAACGGCGGCAGCGCGGCGAGGACGGTGGCGGTGCGGGGCAGGTGACGGCGGAGCTCGTCCAGGAATGTTCCGGCGCGCCAGAAAAACATGCCGGAATTCCAATAGAAGTTGCCCGCGGCGAGGTAGCGTTTCGCCCGGGCGAGCTCAGGCTTTTCGTGGAATCTTTTGACGGGCACGGGCTGGCCGGGGGCGCCGTTCCGGGCGCGCGGGAATTCGATGTAGCCGTAGCCGGTCTCGGGCCAGCGCGGGGGAATGCCGACCACCATCAGGTGCCCGGCAGCGGCGCCCTTGAGGGCGGATTTGACCACAGTGCGGTAGACGCCGGGCTTGCCGACCACGTGGTCGGCGGGGAAGACGCCCATGATGGCGGCGGGATCGAGCCCGTGCAGGATTTGCGCCGCGAGGGCGATGGCGGGGGCGGTGTTGCGCTGGGCGGGCTCGGCGAGGATCTGGCGGCGCGGAATTTCGGGCAATTGTTCGATGATCGTGTCGCGCAGGTGATCGTTGGTGAGGACCCAGAGGCGCTCGGGCGGGATCACCGGGGCGAGGCGGTCGACGGTGGACTGGATCAGCGAGCGGTCGCCGACGACGTTGAGGACCTGCTTGGCGGACCGTTTGCGGCTGCGCGGCCAGAAACGGGTGCCGCGCCCGCCGGCGAGGATGAGGCCGTAGTGGTGTGCGTTCATGTGCGCGTGTCTAGTGAAGCGGATAGCCGTGGATCAGATTGAAGGTGCGGCTCCAGCGGGTCTTGGTGGGAAAGTGAGTGACCATGTCGAGGATGTGGCTCACCGACATCCCGGGGTCCGAGAGCTCGTCGGTGGGAGCATCGTAGGACCAGTAGATGACGACCGGTTTGCCGATGATGTTTTCGCGCGGGACGAAGCCCCAGTAGCGGCTGTCGAGCGAGGAATCGCGGTTGTCGCCCATGGCGAACACATAGCCCGGCGGGACCACGACTTCACCGTTCTTCACATGATGGGTCAGCATATCGATCGCCGATTCGGGGATGCGGGTGTTGGGCTCGGAGGGGAAATTGTCGCGGTAGCTATCGATGTATTCGGTCTTGTGATAGACGTACGGCTCCCGGACCGGGTGGCCGTTGAGCACAAGCTGCTTGTTGACGAGGCGGATGCGGTCGCCGGGGACGCCGATGGCTCGCTTGACAAAGGTCTGCGCGGGATCGATGGGGTAGCGGAAAACGATGATGTCGCCGCGGTGGACGTCGCGGTAAGGGATCAGGAAGCGCGAGACGGCGCCGGGGGGCGAGTAGGCGAGCTTGTCGACGAGCAGGTGGTCGCCGATGCGGAGCGTGTCCTCCATGGAGCCGGTAGGGATCACGAACGCCTGGACCAGGCTGGTGGTGCCGAACAGGAGCAGGATGATGGTGACGGTCCACTCGGCGATAAAGCCGCGCTGCGGCTGCGGGGGCGGGGGAGCCGGTTGCGGGGCCTGCGCTTCCGCGATTACGGTGTTTTCCTGATCCGGAGTCACAGATTTCATTCTATCGGATATGGCTGTTATCCTGTGTTGAGGCCGCAAGCCCTCAGACCGGATGTATCCGGCGCCTGCGGGCGGGGCTGGCCTCGATCCGAATTGTGAGCACCACACCCACTCTCGCGCCCGATTCTCGCGCCGCTGCGGCGCGGCGGAAGTCCGTGCTGCTGGTCTTTTCCTGCACCGTTCTGGGGGCGGCGGCGCAGCTCCTGATGAAAATCGGGATGACGCACTTTAGGCCGGACCCGGTGGCGATCGCGACGAATCTGCCGCTGGTCGCGGGCTACGCGCTATACGGAATCAACACGCTGCTGCTGGTGCTGGCCTTGCGGGAAGGCGAGCTTTCGATGCTGTACCCGATCATCGCGTTGACCTATGTGTGGGTGACGCTGCTCTCGTACGCGCTCCTGCCGGAGAAGCCGAACTGGTATAAAAATGTGGGGATTGCGACGATTGTCGTAGGCGTGGCGGTGCTCGGGCGCGGCGGCAGGGGGAAGCAGTGAAATCGATGCTGCTGGTGTTCGCGGCCTCTGTGGTGGGGTCGTTCGGGGCGGTGTTTCTGAAATTGGGGGCGGCGCGGCTGGATGGGCGTATCCTGAGCTTTTTGAATTCGCGGCTGATCCTGGGGGTGGCGCTGTTCCTGGGGTCTTCGGTGTTTTATGCGCTGGGGATCAGGGGCGGGCAGCTCTCGGTTCTTTACCCGATGGTCTCGCTGGGGTACATCTGGACGCTGGTGTGGTCGCGGCTGTTTTTCAACGAAGCGCTGACGCGGGAGAAGTTCGTAGGTTTGGGTTTGATTCTGCTGGGCGTGTGCTTTGTGGGGATGGGGAGTTAGCCGCCGGACCGCATTGGCACGATCCTTGCGGAAAGGACTATGTGCCAGAGCGGGGGTTTTGTCCGTTGTGCCCCGCGAATCGCCGGCCGGAGGGAAAGGCCGTAGGCCGGCGGATGGCGTGTCGGACGGCGCCCCGCCGCCCGCCGTGTAGCAGGGTTTTTGCCTTTTCCCCTGCGCGCGGAACTACGGAGGCGTGAAAGCGCCGTGCAGAACGGGCCCGTGGAACCGGCACGGCGGGCGGCGGGGGAGGGGACCGGCCCAAAACTCACAGCGACGCTGCCTCCGCAGACAAATCACGGAGAATTCGCCGGTTGCGGCCATAAAAACGCTGCTGCGGAGCCGTCTTCCTTAACAGGGTAAAATAGAAGTTGCGGTACCTTCCGTTCGAGACCATTATTCATGATTGTTGATGCCGTACTGGCAAAGATTTTTGGCACTAAAAATGAGCGCGAGGTCAAGGGGATGCTGCCCAAGGTGGCGGCGATCGGCGACCTCGAGCCGAAGATGCGGGAGTTGTCGGATATCGACCTCGCCGCCAAGACCATCGAGTTCAGGGAACGGCTCGCCCAGGGCGCTACGCTTGACGATTTGATGATCGAGGCCTTCGCGGTGGTCCGCGAGGCCGGGCGCCGCTTCCTGAACATGCGGCATTTCGACGTGCAGCTCATCGGCGGCATGGTGCTGCACAAGGGCAAGATCGCGGAAATGAAGACCGGCGAAGGAAAAACGCTGGTCGCCACGCTGCCCTGCTACCTGAACGCGCTCGAGGGCAAGGGCGTGCATGTCGTCACGGTGAACGACTACCTGGCCAAGCGCGACTCGGAGTGGATGGGCCGGATCTATAAGGCGCTCGGTCTGCGCGTGGGCGTGATTGTGCACGATCTCGACGACCGGGAGCGGCAGGAGGCCTACGCGGCCGACATCACCTACGGCACCAACAACGAGTTCGGCTTCGATTACCTGCGCGACAACATGAAGTTCCGACTCGAGGACTGCGTGCAGCGCGGGCATCACTACGCCATCGTGGACGAAGTGGACTCGATCCTCATCGACGAGGCGCGGACCCCCCTGATCATCTCCGGGCCGAGCGAGGAATCGACCGACAAGTACTACAAAGTCAACCGCATCATTCCCAAGCTGGTGCGCGGCGAGGAGATCGAGGGGCGCGAACCGGGCGAGAAGTATCTCACGGGCGACTACACGGTGGACGAGAAACACCGCAGCGTGGCCCTGACCGATGAGGGCTTCGACAAGGCCGCCCGGCTGCTCGGCCTCAAGGACATCTATAGCCTCGACACGATCGAGTGGAAGCACCACGTCGAGGCGGCGCTCAAGGCGCACGTGCTCTATCAGCGCGATAAAGATTACGTGGTGAAGGACGGCGAGGAAGGCCCGGAAGTCATCATTGTCGATGAGTTCACCGGACGCCTCATGCCGGGCCGGCGCTGGTCGGATGGGCTCCACCAGGCCGTGGAAGCCAAGGAAGGTGTGAAGATCCAGCGCGAGAACCAGACGCTGGCGACCATCACCTTCCAGAATTACTTCCGCATGTACAAGAAGCTCGCCGGCATGACGGGCACGGCGGAGACGGAAGCGGCGGAATTCCAGAAGATTTACAACCTGGACGTGACGGTCATCCCGACCAACCGGCCGATGATCCGCAAAGAGCACACGGACATCGTCTACCGCACGGAAGAGGAGAAGTTCCGCAATGCGGCCAAGGAGATCAAGCGGCTGAACGAGACCGGGCAGCCGGTGCTGGTGGGCACGATTTCGGTCGAGAAGTCCGAGAGGCTTGCCGGCATCCTCAAGCGCATGGGCGTGAGGCACGAGGTCCTGAACGCGAAGAACCACGAGCGCGAAGCGGCCATCGTGGCGCAGGCCGGCCGGAAGGGAATGGTGACGGTCTCGACGAACATGGCGGGCCGCGGAACCGACATCCTGCTCGGCGGCAACGCGGAGTTCATGACGAAGGACTCGGCGATCCGGCAGAAGGTGGCGGAGCGGCTTTCGGCGGAGGAGACCAAGTACGTCGCCGACGAGCACTTCTATTACTTCTCCCACCACGACCAGTTTTATCGCGTGCGGCGGGACAAGTGGGACGAGATCTACACCGCCTACAAGCAGGAGACCGACGCCGAGCACGATGAAGTGGTAAAGCTGGGCGGCCTGTTCATCGTGGGCACCGAGCGGCACGACTCGCGGCGCATCGACAACCAGTTGCGCGGACGCGCGGGCCGCCAGGGCGACCCCGGCGCATCGCGCTTCTTCCTTTCCCTGCAGGACGACCTGCTGCGCATCTTCGGCGGCGAGCGGATGCAGAATCTCATGCTGCGGCTGGGCATGGAAGAGGACGTGCCGATCGAGTCGCGGCTGATCACCAAGCGGATTCAGAAGGCGCAGGAGGCCGTCGAGGCGCAGAATTTCGAGGCCCGCAAACACCTGCTCGAATACGACGACGTCAATAACAAGCAACGGCAGGCCGTGTACGGCATGCGGCGGCAACTGCTCGAAGGCATCGACCAGAAGGAGCGCATTCTGGAGATGGTGCGCGGGATCGTCGAGCAGTTTCTGGTCGAGCGCTGCCCGGAGGACAAGCACCCGGACACCTGGGACCTCTCCGCGCTGCGCAACGACATCCTCAGCCAGTTCGGCGTGAAGATCGAACCGTCGGAGATGGCCTCGCAGACGCGCGTCGAGCTGGAAGACCTGATCTTCAACCGCCTGCAGCAGCGTTACCAGGAGAAGGAAGACCTGGTGGGACCGGATGTGATGCGGCAGACCGAGCGCATCGTGATGCTGCAGGTGATCGACAACCAGTGGAAGGATCACCTGCTCTCGATGGACGAGCTGAAGCAGGGGATCGGCAACCGCGCCTACGGGCAGAAAGACCCGCTGGTCGAGTACAAGAAGGAATCCTACGACCTGTTCACCGCCATGATGGACCGCATCGAGGACGAGACGGTGCGGTACCTCTTTTTTCTCCAGGTGACTCACGGCACCCAGCCGCCGCCGGGCCCGTATCCGGAGGCGGAGGACGAGGAAGAGGTGAGCTATGAGCCTCCCGAGCGTCCCGAGCCGAGCGACCAGCAGCGCCTCGCGGCCAAGAGCCAGGTCGAGGACTTCACGCGCAACATCCAGCGCAAGAAAGAGAAGGAGTTGGAGCAGTTGCAGTTCGGCGGGGACGGCTCGAACGGCCCGAGGCAGGTGATGAGCGGGGCGAAGGTCGGACGCAACGACCCGTGCCCGTGCGGCAGCGGGAAGAAATACAAGAAGTGCCACGGGGCCTGAGCGCGGCGCAGAGCCACTCCTGTCACCGCCGAGGCGCAGAGACGCCGAGGAAATGCGGCGGTTGCAACGGCTATTGCACGGCAAGAGAGACTGGACTGCTTGCCATCGTGCCTTGCTGAACGATCAGCGGTACTTGTCCTGAGACACCCTGCGGCACGGTCAGCGCGAGCTGGTAGACCCCGATGGTCCCGGGAGTGGCGAGCGAATCGATCACATTGGCGGGCTTGCCGCCGATGGTCACCGTGACCGGATCGGTCATGGCGAGCGGGCTCAGGGGTGCGAGAACGCCGGTCGGCAGGCCCGTGCCGGAGAGGCCCGTGGCGAAGACGATCAGGACGTCGCCCGGCTTGGCCGGGTTCGACGCGCTCACTACCGAGTAATTCGAGTTCTTCAGAATCGCATTGCCAAACACACTGGGCGCGTTCCAGGTGACCTCGATCCCGAAGCCTGCTCCGGGGCCGTTGCCGTTATCGACCGTCACGGTCTGACGGCCGCCCGGCACGTCGGCCGGGATCTGCGCGTTGATCTGGCCGGGCGCAAGATAGAGGAGCGGCGCGGGGCGGCCGGCGACGAGCACGCGCGTGCCGTTGAGCTTCTCGGGCACGTTGCTGCCCTGCCAGCCGTTCAGATCCGCGGGCACCTTGGCGAGATGGGTTCCGAAGATGGCGATCAGGCTGCCGGGCGCGAGGGCGGTCGCGCTGCGGTCGAGCGTGGCGGGCAGGACGCCTGCGATGGCGGCGGTGGCGGTGACGGGGGCGGCCAGTGGAGCGCGCGCCGCGCCTGCGGGGTCGGCGAAGGTGTGGAGCTCGATGTAATGGTTGGCAGGATTGGCCAGTGCGTCCTCGACTGCCGCGAGGTTGTCCAGCGGCAGCGACCATCCGAAGTAGTTGCCGAAGCCGCTATCGCTCGAAAAATCGCTGGTGAGCAGGAGCGACACCGAGCCCGCGGGAAGATCGTGCATCCAGGCGCCGAGGAAATTCACCGGGCCGGGGAAGCGGTAATCGAGATCGAACTGTGAAGTGGCGGCGGCCACGCTGCCGTCTTCATTGCGGAGGATAAAAAAGCTCAGGGCGGCTGGAGACGCGCTCTTCACCGAGGGCGCAGTGGTTTCGTTTGCCGAGGTGAGCAGCAGCGGAAAATCGATGCGGCTGGTCGGGCGCAACTGAGCGCGCAGTATGCCGTTGGGATTGCCCGAGCTGTGCACGTCGATGTAGAGCCCGCCGGGGTTGCCGAACAGGTTGGCGATGACGCCGGCTTGTGTGCCGTTGGTGATGGTGGCTTCCGTGTACATGGCGCTGAACGAGGCGTTGCCGTAGGGATCGATCTGCACTCCGCCGGGCAGCGGCGCGGCGAGGCCGATCGCGCCGCTCGCGCCGGGCGGCCCCAGGTGAATATGGAAGCCGGTGAAGGCGGTGGGGTCCTGCGTCGAAAACGTCGCGGACATGTAGACTTCACCCGAGGTTAAATTGTCCCTGGCGTCGCGCGTGGCGAGCGCCACCACCTGAGCGACGCCGTGGCCGGCGGCGGATGGCGCTGGCACGACGTTCGAAGACGAGAGCAGTCCGAGGAGCACGACCGCCTGCGCGCGCTGCAACTGCCCGCGGACGGCGCCGTTCGGTGAGGCTGTGGTGGCGAGGTTCACATAGAATTGCGTGGGGTCCTGGAACAGCGAGCGGAACGCGGCGAGGGCTGCGCTGTCGGTGCCGGTGATCTGGACCGGGATGTGGAGGGTGTCGCCGCCGGCGGCGATCGGCGCCGGGCCCGCGGAGCTGAGGCCGGTCGAAATGGCAATGGCGCCGTTCTGGCCCGCTGCTCCGCTGCGGAGGTCGATGGCCGTCACGGTAGCGGTGGCGGTGAAGGTTGGGCGGACCAGGAAATCGAGCGTGCCGGAGACGATCTGTCCGGAGGCGTCGCGGACGGCGGAGGCGAAGAGGTCGGCCACGCCGCGGTTTCCGCCACTGACGGGCGGAACTTCGTTCGAGGGGAGCAGAACGGCGCGGAAAAAGGCGGTTTCGGCGGTTTGAGCGGCCAGCGGAAGCCCGAGGACGAGGGAAAAGCAAAGGGCCCGGAACATCATAGTGGTTACCATGATAATCCGGGCCCTGGAGGAGCGGCGGGGGGCGGTGCAGGCGGGATATCCGCCGTTACTTGCGCATCGCGTAGACCTTCTGTGCCTGGGTCAGCAGCGCCTGCGCTTTGGGCATGCTGTCGATCGCCTTGGCGACCTCGGGGTCTTCGGCCCACTTGGCGCGATCGGCCGCGGGCTTATCGAAGGCGCGGAAGTAGAACTCCCAGCGGATGCGGCCTTTGATCCAGTTGGTATCGGCGGCGAATTCCGCGTCCGTGAACGGGATGGCCGGCGATTGCGAGCGCAGGAACTGCTTGAAGCGGTCGATCACCGCTTCATCCGGTTGCCAGCCGACGGGAAGGACGGGTTTGTCGCCCTTGAAATAGGCGTTGGCGAAGCGGTAGAACCAGCTCGGGCCTTCCGTCTCCCCGCCCATACGGCGCTGGAAGATGTCGAGTTTGGGCGGGGCGTATTTTTCGTCCGGTGTGATACCGCCGCCGCCGAACACCTTGCGGCCGCTATCGGTGGCCTTCACGTCCTGGGTGTCGACGGTGTTCTGGTCGCGGTGCGCGTAGTAATCCCAGAAAGATTCGTGGGAGTAATCGCGCTGGATGAGACGGCCGCTCGGCGTATAGTAGTGCGCGATGGTGAGGAGCAGGGCGGCGCCTTCGCTGAGCGGGAACTGCGCCTGCACGAGGCCCTTGCCGAAGGTGGTTTCGCCCAGGATCCACGCGCGGTCGTGATCCTGGAGCGCGCCCGAGACGATTTCGGAAGCGGAAGCCGATGCCCCGTTCACCAGCACCACGATGGGATACTTCTGCGCGGCGGCGACGGCCTTGGCGCGGAACACCTGCTCGCTTTCGGCGCGGCCGCGATGCGAAACCACGACCTGATTGTTATGCAGGAACCTCCCGGCCAGAGCGACGGCCTCGTTCACCAGCCCGCCCAGGTTGCCGCGCAGATCGAGGATCAGGCCGTTGACGTTCTGCTCGCCGAGCTGCTTCATGTAGTTCTCGACATCGTGCTGGATGTTGGATGCCTCGAAGCTCTGGACTCGGAGAAATACGATGCCCGGCTTTACCCAAAAGGCATCCACGACGGTGGTATCGATGCTGCCGCGGGTGATGCTGGTCGTATACGGCTCGCTCACGCCCTCGCGCGTGACCGTGACCTTCACCTGCGTCCCCTTATCGCCGCGCAGCAGATCCCGGACCTGGCCGGAATCCATGCCCTTGGTGTCCTTGCCGTCGACGGCGGTGATCCAGTCGCCGCGGCGCATACCGGCGTTAAACGCCGGCGAGCCGGGGAATGGGCGCATGACCACGACTTTCGGCCCGTCCATCGAAATCTCCATGCCGACGCCGAAGTATTGCGCATGCTGCCGGGTCTGCATCTCGCGGTACTCCGCAGGATCGACGAAGTTCGAGTGCGGGTCGAGCGTGTGCAGCATCCCCGGAATGGCGCCGCCCCGGCCGTTATCGCCGTAGAACGCCTTTTCGGAGCTCACGGGATCCGCGTAGTTCTTTTCCACGAGGGCGAAGACATCGGCCACCGATTTCATCTCCTTGCCGAGCTCGTCCTGCGCGGGGGACGCGGCGGTGGCGCGGATTTCGGGGCCGTAAAACGGGGCGAGCAGCATCGATGCGGTGATGATGCAGGCGGGCAGTGCAATGTGTCGGATCTTCATGGCTTTACTCAGACGGACGGGCTGGGGGGCACACTACTCGGACGGGCGAACCGCAAAAGCGTAAGGCGCGCGATGGCAGGCAGGCTTCTCCCTTCCTTTCCTGTATGATAACCCGATTCTTTAGACGTGGCTACGGAAGCTTACGGTACGATGGGTGCAATCATGGCCGCGGCGGCGAAACCGGTGTTGGAAATTCGGGACTTATCGTACACCGCCGGCGGCCGGCCGGTGCTGCGCGGCGTGAGCCTGGAGGTCGGGGAAGGGGAAACCGTGGTGCTGTTGGGGCGCAGCGGGTCGGGCAAAACGACGCTGCTGCGGGCCGTCAATGGGCTGGTCGCCGCGGATGGCGGCGAGATCCGTTTCGAGGGCAGGCCGGCGGCGGAATGGGACCCAATCCGGCTGCGGCGCCGCATGGGCTACGTGATTCAGGACGCCGGATTGTTCCCCCACTGGACGGTGGAGGCCAACGTGGGGCTCGTGCCGCGCCTGGAGGGATGGCCGCCCGAGCAGGTGGCCAAGCGGGTGGAGGCGCTGCTCGCGGCAGTAGGTCTCGACGCCGCAGCTTTCGGGCAGCGGTACCCGCGCGAGCTTTCCGGCGGCGAACGGCAGCGGGTCGGGATCGCGCGCGCGCTGGCCGCCGATCCGCCGCTGCTGCTCCTCGACGAGCCATTTGCAGCGCTCGACCCGATCACGCGCTTCGACCTGCAGCGGCAGTTTCTGGAATTGCGGCGGTCGATGGGGAAAGCGGCGCTGTTCGTGACGCATGACGTCCGGGAGGCGCTGCTCATGGCGACCCGGATCGCGCTGCTGAAAGACGGCGAAATTGCCGTGCTGGCCGGGCCGGAGGAGTTTCGGCGATCGCAGAACCAGGAGGCGCGGCGCTTCCTGGAGGGGATTGAGGCTTGACGCAGAGGCCTGAGGATGAACGCGGAGATTTTGAATCTGTCACTGGAACATTTGGAGTTGGTCGCGATTGCCATTGCAGTGGCGGCGGGGATCGGCCTGCCGGCGGCGGTCGGCCTCACGCGGAGGGCGGGGGCGCGGCGTTGGGCGCTGGGGCTCGCCAACATTGCGCAGACGATTCCCAGCCTGGCGCTGTTCGGGTTTCTGCTGCCCCTGCCGTGGATCGGCGGCATCGGCAAGCGGACGGCGATCGTGGCGCTGTGTCTGTATGCACTGCTGCCGATCCTGCGCAATACGCTCACGGGAATCCTGGGGGTGGACCGCGGCGTGTGCGAATCGGCGCTGGCGATGGGGATGACGCGGCGGCAGATCCTCTGGCAGGTGGAGCTGCCTCTGGCGCTGCCTTCGATTGTCGCGGGGCTGCGCATCGCAACGGTGACCACGATCGGGACAGCAACCATCGCGGCGGCCATCGGCGCGGGCGGACTCGGCGTCTTCATTTTCCGCGGCCTGGCGATGTTCGACAAGGCCACCGTGCTGGCCGGGGCGGTTCCGGCGGCGCTGATGGCGCTGGCGGCCGATGAAGGACTGGAATGGATCGAACGAAGATTATCGCGTGCCTGAGCCTGCTGGCGGCGGCCTGCGGCGGCCCGCGGCGTATCGTGATCGGGTCCAAGAATTTCACCGAGCAGGTGCTGCTGGGGGAGATTCTGGCGCAGCAGATCGAGCGGCGGCTGGGCGTGCCGGTGGAGCGGCGGCTGAACCTGGGGGGCACGATGCTCGCGCATGAGGCGCTGGTGCGCGGCGATATCGATCTATACCCGGAATACACCGGCACGGCGCTGACCTCGGTGCTGAAGCAGCCTCCGGTGCGCGAATCGGCGGCGGCTCTGGCGGCCGTGCGGGAGGCGTACCAGGCGCGTTGGCGCCTTGAGTGGCTGCCGCCGCTCGGCTTCGACGACACATTCGCGATGATCGTGCGGCGCGCCGAGCCGGTCGCGACGCTCTCCGAGGCCGCCGCGCGGCAGGCTTGGCGGATGGGTGCCGGCTACGAATTCGAACAGCGCCCGGACGGGCTCGACGGACTGTGCAAGAGCTACGGGCTGCGGCTGGCGGGCCCGCCGGTCACCATGGATCTGGGGCTGCTCTACGCGGCGCTGGCCGGCGGGAAGGTGGATATGATCGCCGCCAATTCGACTGACGGGCTGGCCTCGGCGCTGGACGTGCGCATTCTGGCCGATGACCGCCACTACTTTCCGCCGTACCAGTGCGCCGTGGTCGTGCGGCAGGAGGCGCTGGCGCGGGAGCCGCGGCTGCGCGCCGCGCTCGAGGAGCTGAGCGGACGGCTGCCGGATGCCGTGATGCGGAAGCTGAATTATGCGGTGGATGGGGAGCACCGGCCGGTAGCGGAAGTCGCCGCCGGTTTCCTGCGGCAATAACCATACGCGGAGAACGGCTGATAACCATCGGCATCTGGCGCGAGCCCCGCGGTTGTTGCCATCCTGAAGAAGGCTCCCTATGTTTCGCGCGCTCGGTATGTTTGGATTGGCCGGGGCTTTCCTGCTGATCTCCCCTGAACTGCGCGCCAGCGTGTGGGATACGATTGACGCGGCAGGCAAGCTGCTTGAATCCCACAGCCCGCTTTCCTATGTCGGCGTAGGGATCGCGATTCTGGCGGGCGCCATGTACTGGGTCTACCGCTCGGCTCAGCCGCGCTGAGGCGGCCGGTTCGCTCCTTCCCTCCTCGCGCCGCACGCCGACGGTAAATGCACGAGAATCCACACATCGGGGACTTATGCATCCGGTTGGCTTCCGCAAATCCGTAAGCATCGAGGGGTGGCGAAGGAAGTGCATTGTTCTGGGGCAGAGGTGTTTCTCTTATGAAGGCACTGTTCTTATCCTTCTTAGGCTGCATGGCACTGGCAGCGCTGCCCGCGCGTGCCTGGGGGCCGGAAGCCAACAAAATGGGCGCGTGTGAATCGGCAGTGAGCTCCCGGATCGTCAGTCAGGGTTACAGCCGCAACGTGAGATTCCGTGACGTAACCGTGGTCAACGGCTACAATCAGACCTCGGTGAACGGTTTCGCGAGGTCGCGCGGCTGGTACGTGCGGAGCACTTTCGGCTTCACGTGCCACGAGAGCCCGAAGGGCGCACTGGAAACCGTCTACGTGGGAATGCTGCGCTAGCTCGTGGGAGGGCAGGCCCATGGCCTGCCCTCACTCCCCAGGACCGCTCAGTTGCCTCGCCCGCGCCCGCCGGCAGGCGGAGGCGCGTTGAGGTTGAGTGTGAAGTAAGCCACACCGGAATCGGCCAGCATCTTGTTCAGCTTGGGCACCTCCTGCCAGAGCGCGTCGACTTCGGCTAAATCCGTTTTCAATTCGGCGGAAGCTTCCTCGATATCGCTCATCTGCCGCGAAGTCGGTGCGGCCGAATAGCCGTCGATGGCGAACATCAGGCGCGAAATCTTCTGCGGCACCGGCGGCGGCGTGTAGGGCGGCGGCGGACCGGCCGAGCCGCCGGCGCCGCGTCCGCCGCCCTGCTGCTCGAACCGCGCGGCGATCTTCTTGACCCGCGCCGCAAGGTCGTCCACCGCCTTCTTGACCGGCTCGGGGACGGCCGGCGCGTTGGGCTGCTTCCAGCTATCGGTCAGGCCCGTCAGCGCCGTATTCATGGCGACGGCCTTGCGTCGGCCCTCGTCGGCCTGTTTGGTGAGCGTGACCAGAGTGTCGATCGCCTGGCGGCGCTTGCTCCGGTCCGCGGAAGAGAACTGCACGCGCGGATCTTCCTCCACCGTGAAGGTGCGGGAATCGGTCTTGCCCGCGAGCGTGATCGTGACCTTGTATTCGCCGGGATCGACGGAAGGCCCGCGGTTCGCGCCACCGAAGAAGCCGCGTCCGCCGCCCCCGCCGCCGCCGCGTCCGCCTTCGGCGCCTGCTTCGCTCGCGGCCTCGCCGCCGGCCGCTCCGAATTCGTTGGCGATTTCCCCGCCTTCGGCCTGCGGCGTGCCGCTCGCTTCACCAGCCGCCGCTGCGCCGCGCCCGCCGCGCCCGCCGCCCGCTCCCCGTCCGCCACGGCCTCCGGCAGTGGCGTTATTGGCGGGCGGAACCGGCGCATCGTAGCGGAGGTCCCACGTCATGCGGTTGATGGCGCCGGCTTCGGCGCGCCCGTTGATGGTACGCACAGTCTTACCCGACGCATCGGCTACGGTGACGCGCACCGGGCCGCCCGTCTTGGCGAAGTAATCGAGGATCAGGCCGGCGGGCGCATTCGGCGCGAAAAACAGATTGGTGCCGGTGAATCCCCGGTAATTCGCCATCTTCCACTCGATCGCGGGCCGCCCGGGGAAAAGCTTCAGATCGGCGGTCAGCACATCCGGGTTCATGTTCTCGAGGGCGGAAATATCGTCCATGATCCAGAAGGAGCGGCCGTGCGTCGCCAGGATCAGGTCGTGCTCGCGCGGATGAATCTGGAGATCGAAGACTGGCACGGTGGGCAGGCCGTTCTTCATCCGGTGCCAGTTGGCCCCGCGATCGAACGTCACGAAGAGGCCGAATTCGGTGCCGGCGAAGAGCAGGTTGGGATTGGCGGGATCTTCCCGCACCACGTGCACGGTGCCGGCCTCCGGCGGGATGCCGTTGGTGATGCGGGTGAAGGAATCGCCGAAGTTGACCGTCTTGAAAATGTAGATGCCGTAATCGGCGCTGCGATGATTGTCGAACGCGACGTAAGCCGTCCCCGCGTCTTTCCAGGAGGGCTCGATACGGCTCACGTAGCCGCCTTTGGGAGCGCCGGTAATATGCGCGATCACGTTATGCCAGGTCTTGCCGTCATCCTGCGAAATCTGCACGTTGCCATCGTCGGTCCCCACCCACAGCACGCCCTTGCGCACCGGCGATTCGGCGATCGCGGTGATGCACGGCCAGGCGACCACGCCGTCATGGCGGGAAAGCGTATGCTCGTCCGGCACCTTTCCCATGATCGGCTGCTTATCGCGCTCGGCGCCCGTGGTGAGGTCTTCGCCGAGCACCGTCCAGGTGTCGCCGCGGTCGGACGACTTGAACAGGTGGTTGCCGCCGTAATAGATCGTCTTGGGGTCGTGCGGGG
Organism: Bryobacteraceae bacterium; assembly: GCA_035293845.1. Lineage (GTDB taxonomy): Bacteria > Acidobacteriota > Terriglobia > Bryobacterales > Bryobacteraceae > DATGMB01. The sequence goes on along the minus strand of DATGMB010000164.1, from coordinate 9,752 downwards.
AAATCATCAGCGGGGAATTCCACTGGAAGCGGTAGCGCGGCGCCTGGTCGTTGGGCTCGAGCGGCCGGATGGATTTCGACTCGCTGGTGCGCAGGTCGCGGCGCGAGAGGTTTCCATCCTGCGACTCGGCGTACACGATGTTGGGGTCGCTCGGGTCAATGCGGTTGTAGAAGCCGTCGCCGCCCTGTACCGTGATCCAGTCCTCGTTGCCGATGCCGAGCTGTTGCGTGGTCGAAGAGGGGCCGCACCACGAGTAGTTGTCCTGCAGGCCGCCGCAGACGTGGTAGGGCTTCTGGTAATCGAAAGCCACCTCGTAGAACTGGCCGAGAGGGATGTTGTTAATGTGGCGCCAGTTGCGGCCGCTGTCGGTGGTGGTCCACACGCCGCCGTCGCAGCCGATCACGAGATGGTCGGAGTTGGCGGGGTCGATCCAGATGGCGTGCACGTCGCTGTGGACCTCGCGGAAGCGCGACTGGTCGAACGTGCGGCCGCCGTCCTCGGACATGTAGATGTTGACGCCGCCCAGCCAGATCTTGAGATCCGTATTGGGGTCGACGCGGATCTGGCTGAAGTAGGACGGGCGCGGGTTGGTGTCGCTCATGCGGCGCCATGTGGCGCCTTTGTCCTCGGAGCGGTAGACGCCGCCCTGGGTGCCGTGCTCGATGAGCGCGTAGACGATATTGGAATTCTTCCGGTAAATGTCGATCGCGCAGCGGCCCATGTCGCCGGTGGCGGGCAGGCCGCGGCCGACGGCGTTCGGTCCGTTGCCGCCGAGCCTGGTCCAGTGCAGTCCGCCGTCGGTCGAGCGGTAGATGCCCGAGCCGGGGCCGCCGCCGGCGAAGCCGAAGACGGTGCGGCGGCGCTGGTACGCGGCGGCATAGAGGATATTCGGGCTCTGCGGGTCGATCGCGATATCGTTCACCCCGGTATCGGCGTCGATCGCCAGCGTCTGTTTCCAGGTCGCGCCGCCGTCAGTCGACATGTAGACGCCGCGCTCCGGATTCGGTCCCCACAGGTCGCCTTGGGCGGCGACGTAGACGATATCGGGGTTCGTCGGATGCACCACGATGCGGCCGATGTGATGCGTCTCGCGGAGGCCGAGGTGATGCCAGGTCGCGCCGCCGTCCGTCGATTTATAGACGCCGTTGCCCCACGACGAACTCTGGCGATTATTCGGCTCGCCCGTCCCGCAATAAATGATCGACGGGTTGGAGGGAGCGAGCGCCAGGTCGCCGATCGAGGGATTGGGCTGATCGTCGAAAACCGGCGTCCAGGAGAGGCCGCCATTGATGGTCTTAAAGATCCCGCCCGCCGCCGCTCCGACGAAGATCACGCGCGGGTCGTTTTCGACGATCGCGAGATCGTCGACGCGGCCGCCCATGGTCGCCGGACCGATCGAGCGGAACTTCAGGTTCTTCAGTGCGGCGTCGTAATTCGGCTGCGCGGCGAGCAGTCCGCCGAAGCAGGCAAAGACGCAGAGGCGCTTCAGATGAGCGAAGGACATTGGCATCGACTCCCGAGTGGAGAGCCATTGTACAACAGTTACTCTTGACGATTACCGTACTACGAGTCATAATACACCTGTGATATCCTTCCGGGTCGCCTTTCAACCGGGCGCCTCGCTCTATGAGCAGGTGGTCTATGCCGCCAAAAAGGCGCTCGTCGCCGGCCAGTTGCGCCCCGGCGATCCCTTCCCTTCCGTCCGCACCCTGAGCGCCGAGCTCAAGATCAATCCCAACACCGCGCACAAAGTAATCACGCACCTGCTCAACGAGGGGCTGATCGAGGTGCGGCCGGGGACCGGGACCGTAGTGGCCGAGCGCCGCGAATCGACGGCGGCGGAATGCAGCCGCCTGCTGGATCACGAACTCGAGCAACTGGCCGTTGAGGCCAAACGGCTGCACATGAGCCTGGACCAGGTGACCGCCGCGCTGGCCGCGCACTGGCGCCGCCTGGATGGCGCCGCGCAGCCGGCGGCGCAAGGAGCGCGCAAACACCGATGAACCCTCCGATCCGCACCGAAGCCCTGACGCGGCGCTACGGACGCCATATGGCGCTCGACGGGCTGGATCTCGCCGTGCCCGATGGCAGCATTTTCGGGCTCGTCGGGCCGAACGGCGCCGGAAAGACGACCGTCATCAAGATGCTCATGAGGCTGTTGCGCCCGTCGAGCGGTCACGCCGAGGTCCTGGGCCGCGAGGCCACGCGGCTCGGGCCCGCCGAATTGGCGCAGATCGGCTACGTCTCGGAAAACCAGAAGCTGCCCGATTGGATGCCGATGGCGTACTTCATGAATTATCTGCGGCCGTTCTACCCGGCCTGGGATGATGCGCTGGCGGCGGAGCTGATCCGGCAGTTCGACCTGCCGCCCGGCCGCAAGCTCCGCCACCTCTCGCACGGCATGCGGATGAAGGCGGCGATGGCCGCGGCCCTCGCCTACCGCCCGCGCCTGATCATCCTGGATGAACCGTTCACCGGGCTCGATCCGCTGGTGCGGGATGAGCTGATCGAAGGCTTTCTGCCGCGCGCCGAGAACACCACGGTATTCGTCTCCTCGCACGACCTGGCGGAGATCGAAAACTTCGCCAGCCATATCGGATTTCTGGACCACGGCCGGCTGCAGTTCTCGGAGGGCATGAGCTCGCTCGCCGAACGGTTTCGCGAAGTCGAAGTCACGCTTCGGGCGCCGTCCGCGCGGGAAGCCGGCTGGGCGGAGTGGCCGCCGACGTGGCTCCAGGCGCAGCGATCGGCCGCGGTGGTCCGGTTCGTCGACAGCCAGTTCGAGGAAGGACGAACCATGGCGGAGGTGCGGCGCGTGTTCGGAGAGTCGCTCCAGGTAGCGGTCAATCCGATGCCGCTGCGGTCCATCTTCGTGGCGCTGGCCAAGGCCAGCCGGAGGGCGGCATAGCGATGCGCCAGGGATTTCACATCTTCAAGAAGGACGTCCGGCATCTGTGGATCGAGATCGCCGTGGCGCTGGCGGCTGCCGGGCTCTTCGCGTTCATCCACACGCATGCCGAATTTTGGCAGAACCGGGCACGGATACCGCAAACGATCGCGGGACTGCTGGCTTCCTTCCTGCTGCCGGTGTCCTGGGTTCTGCTGATCGTCCGCGCGATTCACGGCGAGACCCTCACCGGCGATCGCGAGTTCTGGCTGACGCGGCCCTACCACTGGCGCAGCCTGCTCGCGGCCAAGCTCCGGTTCGTCGTTCTGTTCGTCAATCTGCCGGTCCTGGCGGCACAGGCCGTGATCCTCCAGGCGCACGGCTTCGATCTGAGCGCCGAGCTTGCGCCGCTGCTCTGGAACCAGGCGCTGCTGACGGCCGCGGTCTTCCTGCCGGTGGCGGCGATCGCCGCGCTCACCACGGGTATCGTGCAATGCCTGCTCGTCGGCCTGGTGGCGTTGGCCGGAACGCTCCTGCTCACGCTCGGCCTCAACCTGAGGGCCGTCGCGATCGCGGGCGAGGGCTGGGGGGCCATGGAATGGGTTCACACGGACTACGCGCTGCTGATCGTGGCGATCGCGGCTTCGGCGATCCTCTTCTGGCAGTATTCCAAGCGGCGAACGGTTGCCGGACGCGCCGGGGCGGGCGCCGCGATGGTGATTCTCGTCCTCGGCACACCTGTTTCCTGGAGACAGGCATTCGCGATCCAGTCATGGTTCTCACAGCAGGCCGCCGCATCCGCGATTCACGTGCGCTGGAATTCCGGTTTTCAGTGGATGACGCGCGCGCTGATCCGGCCCGGCCAAGGCGTGACCCTGAACGTTCCGCTCGAAATCGCCGGAGTGGCTGAAGGCCTGGCGGCCAAGCCCGAAGGGCTGACCTTCTCGATCGAGCGTCCTGGCGGCATTGTATGGCGCGCGGAAGGTCCGCAAAACGTGACCGTCAACGGACAACTCGTCGCATTGCGGAGTACGATCGACGAGTCCCTCTACTGGAAGGTGAAAGACCAACGGCTCACACTGCGTGGCAATCTGTACCTGACGCTCTATGGTAATCGCCACGATGTCCGCGTTCCTGTCAATGGCGGCGCGCAGGCCGTGCCGGGGATCGGGAGGTGCACTGCCGTCGGCCGGCCGGCGCTCTATTTCTTGACCTGCTACTCCGCGCTGCGTCCGCGGGCGGCGCGTATGTCCGTGATGTTCGAACCGCATCCCCGCGTGTTAGCCGATTATACAGCGCGATTCGTGCCATCTTACTCGCCGTTTCCCGCCGAGCTGAGCATCGATCCGTTGGTCAAGACCGAGGCCTATTCCACCTACGCGGGACAACTCGATGCGGTGACGGTCTCGACCGAGGAGCCGGTAGCATGGGTCCGCGCGCCTCTGGAGATCGGCGGCATCCGGCTGGGAGCGTATGAGGCCACGCTGAAGTAGATCCTCAGGCCCTGGCGACAGTGTGCAGCAGCCCTCCCGCACGATCCCGCACCTCCACCACCAGAGCCATCTTGCCGATCGCGTGCGTCGAGCAGGAAAGGCACGGGTCGAAGCATCGGATGGCGGCCTCCACGCGGTTCAGCATGCCCTCTTCGACGCGGTGCGGTGAAACGAACCGCCGCGCCGCCTGCTCGACGGCCCGGTTCATCGCAAGGTTGTTCTGCGCGGTGGCAATCAGCAGGTTCGCTTTGCGCACGAGGCCGCTCGAATCGACGTGGTAGTGATGGAATAGCGTGCCGCGCGGGGCTTCGCAGCAGCCGATGCCCTCATGGCGGTTGAGTCCGGCCTGGGCGCGGATCTCGCCGCTCAGGCATTCGGGATCGGCGAGCAGTTCCTCGATCCTCTCGATTGCGTGCAGCATTTCGATGAGCCGCGCCAGGTGATAGTGAAAGGACTGGCAGACCGCGCCTGTGGAGCGCTGCCGGAACTCGCCCACTTCCCGGTCCGCGCGCGGCGTGCCTGCGTGCGTCGCCGCGTTCAGCCGGGCCAGTGGGCCGACGCGGTAGATTCCGCCCGGATAGCCGAGCGGCTTGTAATAGGGGAATTTGGTGAACGTCCATTCCTCGCTGGCCTCGCCCAGAAACGTGGCATAGCGGACGGGGTCGATGCCGTCCGCCACAATGTTGCGTTTGCCGTCGACGATGCGGATCGAGCCGTCGTAGTATTCGAGCGCTCCGGAAGGCGATACGGTGCCGAGGAACAACGAAGGGAAATTGCCGATCGATCCGACTTCCTCCGGAATGCCGTCGAGCAGCGCCTTCAGCCGCCCGAGCGCCACATCCATCGACGCATAGGCCTCGGGAATCCCGCCGAGGATTTCGTCGCGGTCCGCCGAATCGAGTGAGCGGATGATGCCGCCGGGCACTCCCCAGGAGGGATGCACACGCTTCCCTCCGGCCATTTCGATCACCCGCTGCCCGAACTGGCGCAGCCGGATGCCGCGGCGGGCGAATTCGGCGTCGTGCCCGATCAGGCCGAAGAGGTTGCGGCTCTCCGGAGGCGAATCGAAGCCGAGCAGCAGGTCCGGCGCGGAAAGATGGAAGAAGCTGACCGCATGCGATTGCAGCACCTGCGCGTAATTCACAATGCGGCGCTGCACAACGGCGCCCGGCGGCACCGCGACCCCGAGCAGCATGTCTCCCGCTTTCGCGCTCGCGAGCGAATGGCTGATCGGGCAGATGCCGCAGATGCGCGCCATCAGGCCGGGCATTTCATGGAACGGGCGGCCTTCGCAGAACTTCTCGAAGCCGCGGAACTCGGTGACGTGGAACTGCGCGGATTCGACCTCGCCGGCATCGTTCAGGTAAATGGAAATCTTCGCATGCCCTTCGATGCGGGTGACGGGATTGATGACGATGCGCTGCGGCATTACCCGAACCTCGGCGTTCTGCCGGCCGGCGCGACGCCCTCCAGGAGTGCATTCAGCAGGCCGTAGATCGCATCCGCGGAGGGCGGGCAGCCGGGGAGGAAATGATCGACCTTGACGATCTCGTGCACGGGCGAAACCCGGTCGAGCAGCGCCGGAACCGCATCGTTGCCGCCGGGAATCCCCGCCACCACGGTTGCGGTCTCGCGGTAGGCGCGGCCGATGACGTCCTCGAGCGGGAACAGATTGCGCAGGGCGGTAACGTTGCCCGTGACGGCGCAATCGCCGAAAGCGACCAGGACGCGGCTGCGGCGGCGGATCTCGCGAATTTGCCGCAAGTGCTCGCGGCTGGCTACGGCGCCTTCGACCAGCGTGATGTTGGCCTCGGGAAATTCCTTGTAATCGGCAAAGGGCGAAGCGAGCAATTGGACCCGGCCCGCGAGCTCGATCAGACGCTCGTCCATATCCAGAAACGACATGTGGCAGCCGGAGCAGCCTCCCAGCCAGACGGTCGCCAGCCGCGGCTTGCCGTTCACACGATCCACTGCTTTTTCTCCCGCGCGGTCACCAGAAATTTCAGGAAGCTACGGTCCTTGCGCATCTCCGCCACCGCCGTTCCCTTGTGGAACAGCGCGCCCGTGGGGCAAACCTGCACGCATTTGCCGCAACTGGTGCAGGTCTGCGATTCGCCCCAGGGCTCGCCGAGGTCGGAGATGATGCGGGAGGCGGCGCCGCGGCCCGCGACATCCCAGGTGTGCGCGCCCTCGATCTCGTCACACACACGCACGCAGCGGGTGCAGAGAACGCAGCGGTTATGGTCGATGCCGAACCGCTCGTGCGTGGTATCGACGGGCGCCGCCGGGAATTGGTAGCGCGGGCGGATATGGTCGATCCCGAAGCGCGTAGCCAGATCCTGCAGCTCGCAGGCGCCGTTTGCCACGCAGACGGCGCAGATGTGGTTCCGTTCGGCAAACAGCAGCTCGACGATCAGCTTGCGGTGGCGGGCAAGCTTCGGCGTATCGGTGCGCACCACCATGCCTTCACGGATGCCCGTGAGACAGGACGCCTGAAGCTTCGTCTCGCCTTCGACCTCCACCAGGCAGAGGCGGCACGCGCCGGGATTGGTGAGGCCGCCGATATGGCATAGGCGGGGGATTTGGATCCCGTTTTCCCAGGCCACGTTGAAAATCGTTTCGCCGGCGAGGGCGGTCATCGTACGGCCGTCGATCTGGAGAGTCTGGACGCTCACGCGCCGGCCTCCTCCAGCCCTTCGAAACGGCACTGGCCGGCGGGGCAGCGATGGTCGCGGATGTGCGCCTCGTACTCGCCGGGGAAATAGCGCAGCGTGCTGAGCACCGGGTTCGGCGCGTTCTGGCCCAGGCCGCAGAGGCTCGTCTCGCGCAGAAGCCCGGCGAGCTCGTGCAGCATGGCAAGATCGTCTTCGCCCGCTTCGCCACGCGTCACGCGCCGCAGAATCTCGTGCATCTGCACCGTTCCGGCGCGGCACGGGATGCACTTGCCGCAGGATTCGTCCATGCAGAATTCCATGAAGTAGCGGGCGATGTCGACCATGCAGGAGGAATCGTCCATCACGATCAGCCCTCCCGAGCCCATGATGGAGCCGATCTTGGCGAGCGAGTCGTAGCCCACGGGAATATCCAGAAACTCCTCCGGGATACACCCGCCGGAGGGGCCCCCGGTCTGCGCCGCCTTAAACCTGCCGCCGGGAATGCCACCCCCGATCTCGAACAGGATAGTGCGCAGCGAGGTGCCCATCGGCACTTCGACCAGGCCCGTATTGGCGATCCTGCCCGCCAAGGCGAAGACCTTGGTGCCCGTGCTGCCCTCTATCCCGATCGACGCGAACCAATCGCCGCCGTTCCGGATAATCGGCGGAATATTGGCGAAGGTCTCGACGTTGTTGATCAGCGTCGGAGAATCCCACAGGCCGCGCTCGGGCGGGTATGGCGGCCGCTGCCTGGGCTGCCCGCGCTTGCCTTCAATCGAGGCGATCAGCGCGGTCTCTTCCCCGCAGACGAAGGCGCCGGCGCCGATCCGCAGGTCGATACGGAACTGGAACCCGGTTTCGAGAATGCGGCCGCCGAGCAGGTGCTCGCGCTCGGCCTGCCGGATCGCGGTCTCGAGGCGCTGGATCGGAAGTCCGTACTCGCCGCGTACATAGACATACCCTTGCTGCGCGCCAACGGCGTAACCGGCGATCGCCATGCCTTCGAGCACACGGTGCGGATCGCCTTCAAGCACGCTGCGGTCCATGAATGCGCCGGGGTCGCCTTCATCGGCGTTGCAGATCACGAATTTGCGCTCGGGAATCTGCCGGGCCACGAGCTCCCATTTGATGCCAGTCGGATACCCGGCCCCGCCGCGCCCGCGCAGGCCGCTCCGTTTCACTTCTTCGACGACCTCCCGCGGGGTCATTTGCGTGATGGCCTTGGCCAGCGCCCGGTAGCCCTCGGCGGCGAGGTAATCGGTCAGCCGCTCGGGATTCACGCGGCCGCTGTTTTCGAGGACGATGCGCCGCTGGCAGGCGAAGAAGGGATCGTCCAGGCTGATCGCGCCGGGCAGTCCAGGGTCCTGCCCGGCCATCGCCCCGGCTTGTTCGGGGACCGCGTTGCCGTACAGGCGCCGGTCCGCGGCGCTGAACACCAGCGGTCCGCGGCGGCACAGGCCGAGGCAGCCCGTCCCGCACACCTCGATCTTGCCGGCCAGGCCCCGGCGGCCGATCTCATCCGCGATGGCGCGCCGCACGCCTGGGGCGCCGCTCGCCATGCACCCCGCGGCGGCGCAGCAGTAGATGCGGTTCTGGAGCGCGGCCTGCCGGGCAGCTTCCGCTTGCGCGCGATCGGGCAGTTCGTCTACAGTCATGCCGCGCCGAATCTTTCCAGCTCGCGACAGAGCGACTGAGGCGTGACGCGGCCCATCACCGAGCCATCGCAGATCGCCACCGGCGCCAGACCGCAGGCTCCGATGCAGCGCGCGATGTGAGCGCTCACTCTGCCGTCCGGGCCGGTCCGGCCGGCGCACGAGTGTTTGAGCGTTTCTAGGAGCCTCAAAGCGCCGACCACGTAACAGGCGGTGCCGAGGCACACGACAACGGAATGCTCGCGTTTCGGTTCGAGCGAGAATAGATGATAGAACGTGGCTACGCCGAGCACGCGGCTGGGCGGGAGCCGCAGCCTGCGGGCGATATGCTGGAGCAGGACAGGGGAGAGATAACCGTACAGATCCTGTGCCGTGTGGAGGACCTCGATGAGAGCGTCGCCCGCGTACTGATAGCGCGACATGGCGCGCTCCAGCAGCTTCTCCCGGTCTTCCGGCGCCGCCGTGCCGTTGGGCATGAGCAGGACTTCCTGAAAGATTGTGCGCCCGGGGCGCAATCGGGCGCAATCGGGCATTTTCGGGCTCGTGACCCCGGTCGGGAAAAAACGGACCAGCCGGCGCGAGCTACACGGCGCTGCGCGACGGCACCACGACGCGTTCCAGCTTCTCCTGAATGGTGTGAACGACGGAATCGAAGGCGCGCTCGAGACGGTCGCCGGCCAGCCCGGCTTCCGGCGGCGGCACTTCGGAAGCCGCGCTCGGCATCTCGATGTGAACCGTAATGCTCGACTGCTCGCGGCCTTCCGGCCGGATCTCGAGCCACCCGCTGTATTGGGGCGTGCCGTCCGATTCCCAATCGAGCCGCCGGTTCATCTCGTCCGTGCGGAAGAAGCCGCTGACCTCGGTGCGCCGGCCCTCGCCGTAATTGCAGATGCCGAAAACGTGTCCGGGCTCATCCTCACGCATCGATTCGAGGTAAGGTACGAAATCCGGCAGATTGGAGACGCTGGAGAGATAGCGCCACACCTCTTCGGGCGGCGCTTTGACCGTAAAGGTTCGTTCGTGTCCGCTCATGGGGGAACCCTCCATGAGACTGCGAACACGTGAA
>DATGMB010000163.1:0-14917 GCA_035293845.1 Bryobacteraceae bacterium | reverse complement strand
GCCGCAGACCGGCATGAGGAGCACCGGAACCTGCTCCATCTGGCGCAATAATGCCGCGCGGAGGCGGTCGCGCGCGGCGAGGTTTTGCAGGATCTGCGCGGCCGTGGGCGGCTCGGAACGCGAGAGGAATTCGAGGAGCGTCCAGTGCGCCTCCGATTCGCGGCCTTCCAGCCATTTGCGCGTTTCGACGGCCGGCCAATCGGAGAACAGGAACGCCCACACGTTGGGGGCGCGTTCCAAGCCGGTCATGGCGAATTCCGAAACCTCGAGGCCTGCATCCTCGAACAGCGCCGCCGCACGCCGCACGGCAGCGCGGATATCCGGGTCGACCGGCGCTGCGTAGAATTGCTCGCAGACGCCAATGCGGGGACGGCCGAGGTCCGGCCGGCGCAGCGGCACGGGCGTGGAGAACGGGTCCTGCGGATCGAAGCCGGCCATGGCGGCGAAGAGCAGCCGGAGATCGATGGCATTGCGCGCCAGCGGGCCGGCGACGCCCAGCAATCCGCCAGGATATCCCAGGGAGGGGAAATGGCCGGTTACGGGGATGCGGCCGGGCGTCGGCTTGAGGCCGGCGATGCCGCAGAAGTGCGCCGGCACGCGGATGGAACCACCGCCATCGGTACCGACGCCGCCTGGCGAGCAGAACGCGGCGATGGCGGCCGCCTCGCCGCCGCTCGATCCGCCGGGCGTGCGCGCGGCATCCCACGGATTGTTCGTGCGGCCGGTAAGGAAATTCTCGGTTTCGTAGTTGGCGAGCAGCTCCGGGGTGTTGGTCTTGCCGAGGACGATGGCGCCTTCGGCGCGCAGGCGGGCCACGACCGCTGCATCGCAGTCCGCGGGCGTGGCGCTGCGGAGGCGGCTGCCGGCGCGCGTCGGCAGGCCGGCGACATCGAAGCTATCCTTCACCGTGAGCGGGACGCCGTGCAAGAGGCCAAGGGGCTCGCCGCGAGCGAGCTGCGCTTCGCGCTCGCGGGCTTCGGCGCGGGCGCGATCGGCGGCGACTGCGGTGAACGCGTTGATGGACGGATTGCGGCGCTCGATCTGCTGCAGGTGCGCTTCGAGCAATTCGCAAGGCGAAACCACGCCATCGCGCACCATCGAGACCATCAGGGTCAGCGAGGAACGGTACGGCACAATTCGAGTGTATCGCTGCACGCGCGAGCGGCGCTGGCTATGGCCTGGCTTCTCCGCGCGGGGCGGTAGGAAACCGGCGCCATTCGCCGCGGCGCAGCGGGTGGACGTCGCGCCAGCCGTTTTCGACGAGCGCGGCGGCCGCGCGTGTGCTGCTGGCTCCATCCGGGCAATCGCAATACGTTACGATCGCGCAGCCTTGCGGGACGAAGCGCAGGTGGTTTTCGATTTCCGAGGGCCGGAAGCGAAGCGCGCCCTCGATTTGGGTGGCGGCGGCGTCCCAATCGTCGGGCGAGCGCGTGTCGAGAAAGGCGACGCGCTCGCCGCGCCCGAGCCGCTCGCGTACCTCATCGGCGGAAATGGGAAGCGGGGGAAGCATGGTGGGCTCGCGGTTATGTGCCGATGGGGATCTGGCGGCGTTTGCCGCGCTCCGCCGAGAATGGCACCTTGATGTGCAGGACGCCGTCTTTGAAATCGGCCTTGGCCTTATCGGGTTCGACGCCTTCGGGCAGAGGAATGAGGCGATAGAAATGGCCGTAGCTGCGCTCGCTGCGGTGCATTCCGCCTTCCTCGGTTTCGATTTCGCGCTTCTTTTCGCCCTGGAGGATGAGGCCCTCGGCGGTGCATTCCACTTTCACATCGTCTTTGGAGAGGCCGGGGAGCTCGGCGTCGATTTCCAGGTTGTTGTTCCGCTCCCGCACTTCGATGGCGGGAGACCATGCGCCGAATTCACTGATGCGGGGGCCGAGGCCGAAAGAGCTGGCGAATGCCCGGTCCATTTCCTCGCTCAGCCGGCGCATCATGGAAAACGGGCTCATGGTGAAAAGGTCGCGGGGGAAAAGGCCCTCGCGCCGGGCGAGGCCGCGCTGGCCCTGCTGCGTTGCTGGTTGGGTTTGTTGCCGTTCGGAAGGCGCATTCTGCAGTTTCGTCTCTGCCATGAATTTCTCCTTCCATTCCATTCTGAGAAGGTGTGGGAGACAGTTCAACCGATTCCGGTGTGCCAGTGTAAACCGGCTCACGCCGGCGCCGGGCCGCTCACGCATTCCTTGCCGGTACAATGAAAGACGTGGCTGCGCTGACATTTGGAGAAGCTCGCGAGACGGTGCTGCGGCGGGTTTGCGAGGGGCGGAAGCTGCCCGCGGTGGAAGAAATCGCACTGGAAGCGGCGGCCGGGCGCGTGCTCGCGGAAGATATCGCAGCCGACCGCGATTCGCCGGCGGTGGCGCGCTCGGTGCGCGACGGCTATGCGGTGCGCGCCATCGATGTGCCGGGCGAGCTTGCCGTGATTGGCGAAGTCCGGGCGGGCGAGCGCTTCGCAGGCGAAGTCGGGCCGGGGCAGGCGGTCGAGATCATGACGGGCGCTCCCGTGCCGGCGGGCGCGGACGCGGTCATCATGGTCGAACACACACGGCGGGACGGATCGCGTGTGATTTGCGACCGGGCGGCCGAGCCGCATCAGTTCATCAATCCGCGGGGGTGCGAGGCGGCGGCGCACGAGGTCGTGCTGCGGGCCGGGACGCGCCTCGACTACAGCGGCGCGGCGCTGCTGGCTGCCTTCGGACGCACGCGCGCGAAGATCTACCGGCCGCCGCAGGTGGCGATTCTGGCGACCGGCGACGAGATCGTAGAGCCGGAGGAGACGCCGGAAGAGTTCCAGATCCGCAATTCCAATGCGCACTCGCTGGCGGCGCAGGTGCGGCGCGCGGGCGGGACGCCCTGCGTCCTGCCGGTGGCGCGCGATACGGTCGCGCACACGCGCGAGCTGGTGGAAAAGGGCCTCGATGCGGACCTGCTGCTGCTTTCGGGCGGCGTTTCGGCGGGCAAGCACGATGTGGTCGAAGAGGCGCTCGCGGAGGCGGGTGCGGAATTTTTTTTCGACCGCGTGCTGATCCAGCCCGGCCAGCCGCTGGTGTTCGGCCGGGCGCGCGGCAGGTTTTTCTTCGGCCTGCCGGGCAATCCGGCCTCCACGATGGTGACGTTCGAGATCTTCGCGCGCGCGGCGCTGGAGCTTTTGGGCGGGCAGGAGGAGACCGCGCTGCACATGCCCTTCGCGCGGCTGACGCGCGAGTTCCATCACCGCCCGGGCCTCACGCGCTTCCTTCCGGCGCGCCTGAGCGCGGATGGAGGCGAGGTGACGCCGGTCGATTGGCATGGCTCGGGGGACATCCCGGCGATGACGCGGGCGAATGCGTATCTGGTGGCCGATGCGGGCCGCGCGGAGTATCCCCGCGGGGAATCGATTCGGGTGATCCTGAAGTAATGTCCACTTTGTCCCATTACGATTCCTCCGGCTCCCCGCGCATGGTGGACGTTTCCGCCAAGCCGGAAACGCGGCGTTCGGCGCGGGCGCAGGCGTTCGTCCGCATTGGCCGCGAGGCGCTTGCCAAGCTGCCGGAGAACCCCAAGGGCAATCCGCTCGAGATCGCCCGTATTGCGGGCATCGCAGCGGCCAAACGCACGGCCGACCTGATTCCGTTGTGCCACCCGCTGTTGCTGACGCATGCCGATGTGGAAACGTTCGTCGAGGCGGAAGGCGTGCGCATCGTGGCCAGCGCCGCGACCACCGCGCCCACGGGCGTGGAGATGGAAGCGCTGGCCGCCGCGACGGTCGCGGCATTGACCGTCTACGATATGCTCAAGGCGCTCGATAAGCGCATCGAGATCCAGGACGTGTGGCTGCTGGAGAAGACCGGCGGCAAGAGTGGAGATTTCCGGCGATGATCAATGCGGCGGTGCTGACGATCAGCGATTCCGTGAGCCAGGGCACGCGCACGGACCGCTCCGGCCCGGCAGTGCGGGAACGGTTGGAACAACTGGGCTGGAAAGTGGCAGTGGTGGAGGTGATCCCGGACGAAGCCGCCGAGATCCAGCACCGTCTGGCGACGCTCGCCGATGGCGGGCAGGTGGCGGCGCTGTTCACCACCGGGGGCACCGGCGTTTCCCCGCGCGACGTCACGCCGGAGGCTACGCGCGCGGTGATCGACCGCGAAATACCGGGTTTCGGCGAGCTGATGCGCGCTCGCGGGCGTGAAGCCACGCCGCTGGCGACGCTCTCGCGCGCGATAGCGGGCACGCGCGGCCGCGTGCTGATCGTGAATCTTCCCGGCTCGCCCAAGGGGGCGGTCGAATCGCTGGATGCTATCGTAGAATTGGTGCCCCACGTGCTAGACCTGCTGCAGGGTCAGACCGAGCACGCCGTGGCCCGCCAGGAGTAACGAGAAAGCATGATTCGTCCGGTTTGCGCAATGCTTCTGTGTGGACTGCTCGCCGCACAAGAGACCAACCCGCCCAAGCAGACGGCTGCGCCGGCGCAGCAGGCCGAAACCGCCGCCGACCAGCCGCAGACCGTGATCCGCACCAGTGTAACGTACGTCAGCACGCCGGTCTGGGTCTACGACCGCGATGGCGACTACGTGAACGGTTTGCAGCCCGATCAGTTCCGCCTGTTCGACAACGGGAAGGAGCAGCAGATCCGGGTCGATGTATCGTTCACTCCGATTTCGCTGGTTTTGTGCGTGCAGGCGAATTCACACGTGCAGGGCCTGTTGCCACAGGTGAGAAAGATCGGCGCGCTGATCAAGCCGCTGCTCACCGGCGACCAGGGCGAAGTGGCGCTGATCGCCTACGACAGCCGCGTGCGCAAGCTGCAGGATTTCACGTCCGACGCGGACAAGATCACGGCCGCGCTCAACGGGATTTATCCGGGCGGCGACGCCAACCACATGATCGACGCCGTGTCCGAGGCAACGCGCATGCTGCGCTCGCGCCCGCAGAACCGGCAGCGCATCATTCTCCTGATCGGCGAAACCCGCGACCTCTATAGCGAAATGCACCTGCGCGAGGCGATGATCGACCTGCAACTCGCCAACGTCGTGTTTTACGCGGTCGATATGTCGCGTTTCATCACGATGCTGACGGCACCGGCGCCGACACCGCGCTGGGACACGCGCGATGCCACCATGATGGGGAATGCGACACTGCCCTCCGGTGTGCCTGCGACGCCGACGACCGTCATGCAGGCGACCGGATCGCAAGGCGGCACCGCGCAGTTTCTGCCCATGATGATCGAGCTCTTCCGCGACGCCAAGGCGATCTTCAAGGACAACCCGGTCGAGGCATTCACCAAGGCCACCGGCGGGACCGAGTACGGATTCCACAGCCAGCGCACGCTCGAAGATGCCATTCAACGGCTCGGTGAGCAGTTGCACAGCAATTACACGATCAGCTACACGCCGAACAACCGCACCGAGTTCGGGTTCCACAAGATCGAAGTGGAAGTCACCGGCCGCGCGGACATCCGGCGTGTGCAAACGCGGCCGGGATACTGGATCGGCCAGCGGTAAGGCCGCGGCCTTACTTGCCTTCCACTCGCAGATCGTTCTTCACCGAGAACACACCGCTCACGGTGTTGGCGCGCATCCCGGCCAAATCTTTATCCGCCTGGGTAGCCACGACGCCGACCAGCGTGACATGCCCGTTATCCACGATGATGTGGATCGGCGGAATGGCCTGCAGCGCGTAGCGGTCCAGGCCCGGCTGGCTGTAAATGGCGCGGTAGACGGCGACGCGGATCTGGTTATCCATCGGGGAGAGCGGCAGCACCTGGATCTGGTTCACCACGCTGGTGACGCCCTCAATCCGCTTCACTGCGGCCCCGGCATCGGTCTTTACAACCGGATCCGTCACCTGGCCCATAAGCGTGACCACCCCTCCGTTCACGCTGTACTCGAGATTATCGAAGACGTTGTAATAGGGCAGCATCAGCAATTCATGACGCACTTCGCGGCTGATGCGGTCCTGTGAGGCGGCGCTCCCCGGCATGCCCGAGCGGTTGGCCTGCTGGGCGCCCGCGACCGCCAGCCCTAACACGCACAAAGCAATCGCGACACGGTACATCGGAAACCTCCTCCATCCACTTAGATGCGGAGCAATCGCGATGCCGCGAGCGTTCGAGCGCCGGGCATTCCGGAGAGCGGGTTTTTGCGTACAAATGCCGGGCAGGCCGGATCGCCGCGGCGCCGCCGGCCGACGCGGGTTATTCGTTCGCCGCGATGTTCACCAGAGGCTGGCCGGCAGTGCCGTTCAGGACGGCTTCTGCCTCTTCGGGCGTGAATGCCTCCACCTTGGCGGAGATGTTCATGGAGCAGAACTTCGGCCCGCACATGGAGCAGAAGTGGGCGTCCTTGAAGCCTTCGTCCGGCAGCGTCTCATCGTGCATCGAGCGCGCCGTCTCGGGGTCGAGCGAAAGCTCGAACTGGCGGTTCCAGTCGAAGGTGTAGCGCGCGCGGGAGAGCGCGTCGTCGCGGTCGCGGGCGCCGGGGCGCTTGCGCGCGATATCGGCCGCGTGGGCGGCGATCTTGTAGGCGATGATTCCGGCCTTGACGTCTTCGAGGTTGGGCAGGCCGAGGTGCTCCTTGGGCGTCACGTAGCACAGCATCGAGGCGCCATACCAGCCGATCATCGCGGCGCCGATGGCGGAGGTAATGTGGTCGTAGCCGGGGGCGATATCGGTGACCAGGGGCCCGAGCGTATAGAACGGCGCCTCGTAGCACATCTCGTTTTCCTTCTGGACCTGAATCTCAATCTGATCCATAGGGATGTGCCCCGGTCCTTCAATCATTACTTGAACATCGTATTCCCAGGCTTTTTTGGTCAGCTCGCCGAGCGTCTTGAGCTCCGCGAACTGCGCCTCGTCGCTGGCATCGGCCACGCTGCCGGGGCGCAGGCCGTCGCCCAGCGAAAAGCTCACGTCGTGCTTTTGGAAAATCTTGCAGATATCCTCGAAGCACTCGTAGAGCATGTTCTGCTTGTGGTTTTTCACCATCCACTCCGCCAGGATGGAGCCGCCGCGGCTGACGATGCCGGTGATGCGGCGCGTGGTCATCGGAATGTACTGGATGAGCACCCCGGCATGGATCGTCATGTAGTCGACGCCCTGCTCGGCCTGCTCCTCGATCACCTCCAGCATCACCTGACGGCTGAGGTCTTCGACGCGGCGCACGCGTGAGAGGGCTTCGTAAATGGGCACGGTGCCGATGGGCACCGGCGAGGCATCGATGATGGCCTTGCGGATGGCCGGGATGTCGCCACCGGTCGAAAGGTCCATCACGGTGTCGGCGCCGTAGCGGATGGCGTAGCGCAGCTTGGCAAGCTCCTCGTCGATATTCGAGGTCACGGCCGAGTTGCCGATATTGGCGTTGATCTTGCACTTCGAGGCTACGCCGATGGCCATCGGCTCGAGGCCGCGGTGGTGGATATTGGCCGGGATGATCATCCGGCCGCGCGCCACTTCCGCGCGAATGGTTTCCGGCGCGAGGTTTTCCCGCTTGGCGACGTACTGCATCTCCTCGGTGATCACGCCCTGCCGGGCATAATGCATCTGCGTGCGGACGCGATCGTTCTGACGTCTGGCTACCCACTCTGTGCGCATGGTGAACTCCTGGGGTCTGATCTTACCGCCGGCACGCCGAGACGCCGAGGATTCCGATCGAGATCCCCTCGGCGTCTCTGTGTCCCGGCGGTGAATTCGTGTTGCCTACTTTTTCTTCTTCGGCTTCTTGGTTTCTTTCTTCGGGCTTCTATCCTTGGCCACGAGATCCTCCCTTACGTTGAGATTATAACCGCTTGCAAGGCAGTTGCCCTTATTTTCTGTATCTTTACCGGGCGCTGCGGGTCTCAGCGACGAGGCCTTCGAGCAGTCGCAGGTTCTCGGCCCGGCCCATCACAATCAGGTAATCGCCCGCGTGCGCCTGCGTATCGGCCGTGGGATTGAAGTGCATCGCGCCCGAGGCGGTGCGGATGGCAAGCACGATGACCCCCAGGTCGCGGCCGAGCTGCATCTCGCGGATGCTCTTGGAGGCCATCTCGGAGCCCTCGGAGACTCGCACCTGCTCGATAGCGATGTCCGGGCCGATATCCTTGGTGGTGAAATCGAGGAACTGGACAACGTGGGGGCGCAGCAGGGACTGGGCCAGGCGGTGACCGGTGATGGCGTAGGGCGCGAAGACGGCATCCGCGCCGGCGCGTCGCATCTTCTCTTCGGCGCCCTCTTCGGCTGCGCGGGCCGCCGCATAGATGCGCGGGTTGAGTCCCTTGGCCGAGAGGAGCAGGAAGAGGTTGTCGGCATCGGTGGCGAGCGCGGCGATGACGCCGCGGGCGCGGTCGATGCCGACCTGCCGGAGGGTCTCGTCGCGGGTAGCGTCGGCCAGCGCGGCGAGCATGCCGGACGAGATGGCGCGCTCGACGCGGTCGGGGGCCGTATCCACCACCACGAACGGGACGCCGGCGTGCTGCAGCTCGGCGGCAGCGCCGCGCCCGACACGGCCGAAACCGCAGATGATGTAGTGGTCCTTGAGTTTGTCGATCATACGTTTGTTCCGCCGCCGGCCGAGAATATCGGCGAACTGCAGTTCGATGATGGTCTGGGTCATGGCGCCGATCGAGATGAATATGGTGGCGACGCCGAAGATGATGAGGAAGCAATTGAAGATGCGCCCCGCGCGCGAGAGGGGATGAATTTCGCCGTACCCTACCGTGGTCATGGTGGTGAGGGTCATGTAGAAGGCGTCGAACGGCGGGAAGTGATCGATCAGGGTGAAGCCGACGGTGCCGATGGCGAGGGTCGCGGCGAGAGCGAGGACGATCAGGGCGAAACGCCGCGTCAGCCGGTTCATGGGGATGCGCCAGGACAAGTATAGCGCCGGGTGGGCGGAGGGCACCGTATCGTTGCGGGTGAAGGCCGCGTCCGCGAGAATAGTTTTTGGGACAACGACAGCATGAGCAACGGTGTCTGGGCGGATTACCGGCGGCGGAGGGCGATGGCGTGGGCCGTCCCCCTCACATTGTTCCTGGTTCCCTTCGGTCTTGGTGTCACTACGCGTTACGACCCGGGCCCGTGGCCGTTCATGATCGCTATCGTCGCGTTCCAAGTCCTCTATTTTCGGTTTGAGCGCTGGCCTTGTCCTAGATGCGCGAAACGGTTTACCGAACCCAAACGCGACCTGACTTATTCCAAACGATGCTGGAACTGCGGCCTCGAACTTTGGAGGGATCCAGGAGACGTGGCTGCCTACCGCGAGCGCCAACGTCGAGGAGAAGCGAGGCTGGCGGCCTATATGGAGGAGATGCACTCAGTTCAGCGGCAGCGAATCTGGCGCACGGTTCTCAAACGGAAATCAAGGGGCACATCAAAGCGGCGCCGATAAATTTCTCTTAGGGATCGCGGGGCGAGACGCGAGCGCAATCCGGCCCGTGCCTATGCCGCCGCTTTCGCCGGCAGTTCCTTGACGATTTCCGACACAAACGCCTTCGCATCGCCGAAAAGCATCAGCGTCTTATCCATGTAATACAGGTCGTTGTCGATCCCCGCGAAACCCGGGCTCATCGACCGCTTGATGACCATCACGGTGCGCGCCTTGTCGACCTCCAGGATCGGCATACCGTAAATCGGGCTCGACTTGTCGTTGCGCGCGGCGGGGTTGGTGACGTCGTTGGCGCCGATGACCAGCGCCACATCGCACTGCGCGAACTCGCCGTTGATGTCGTCCATTTCGTAGAGGCGGTCGTAGGGAATATCGGCTTCCGCCAGTAGCACGTTCATGTGGCCGGGCATGCGGCCGGCGACGGGGTGGATCGCGAACTTCACGTCGACGCCGCGGCGCGTGAGCGTGTCGAACAGCTCGCGGATCTTGTGCTGCGCCTGCGCCACGGCCAGCCCGTAGCCGGGGACGATGATTACGCTGCCGGCAGATTCCAGGATCGCCGCGGCCTCTTCCGGCCCGGCCGAGCGGTACGGCCGCTGCTCGGCGCCGCCCTTCTTCTCCTGGATCTGCCCGAAGGCGCCGAACAGAACGTTGGTGAACGAGCGGTTCATCGCCCGGCACATAATGATCGACAGGATCAGTCCCGACGAGCCGTCGAGCGCGCCCGCAATGATGAGGAGCTTATTTTCGAGCGCGAAGCCCATCGCGCAGGCGGAGAGGCCGGCGTAGGAGTTCAGGAGCGCGATCACCGTGGGCATGTCCGCGCCGCCGATCGGGATGATGAGCAGCACGCCGAACACCAGCGCCAGCGCCGCGAAGATCGGAAACAGCGCCGTATTCGAGGGGACCACGATCAGCCGGATGCCCAGCGCCACCGCGATCGCGAACAGCGTGAAGTTGACGGCATTCTGGTTGCGGTACGTGATGGGGCGCTGCGGCAGCACCTCCTGCAGCTTTCCCATCGCCATCAGGCTTCCGGTGAACGTCAGGAATCCGAGCAGCGTTTCGAGCACCAGCGGAATCATGAACACCGGCCCGAGCTCGCCCGTGCCCTGGCGCTGATAAAATTCGGCCGTGCCGACGAGCGCGGCAGCCAGCGCGCCGCAGGCATGCGAAAGCGCGGTCCTCTGCGGAACCGCCGTCATCGGCATGATGTAGGCGATGGGAATGCCGATGGCGGTGCCGATGAGAAAAGCTGCGGCGATCCAGGTCCAGTTGTGAACGTCGAAGCCCAGGAAAGTGCCGACGATCGCCAGCAGCATTCCGATTTCGCCCGCGAAGACGCCGCGCCGGGAGGTGGCCGGCGAATTCATCCATTTCAGCGACAGGATGAAGAGCGCGGCAGCGACGATGTAGAAGTATCCCACCGCCTGGGGAATCACTTCTTGCCCCCTCGCTTGTGGAACATCTTGACCATCCGGTCGGTGATCAGGAACCCGCTCACAATGTTCGTGACCACAGCGGTGATGGCGATGAAGCCGAGGATCTTGCTCAGCATGGTGGCGTGCGCCGCGCCGGTGATCAGGATGGCGCCGACCACCGAAATCGCGGAGATGGCGTTGGTCAGCGACATCAGCGGCGTGTGCAGCAGCGGTGAAACCTTACGAATCACCTCCAGGCCGACGAAGGTCGCCAGCATGAAAACGTAAAGGGCGATTTCGAGGTTGGAGAGAGCCATAGCGCTCCGTTCAAGTTACCAGATTGCCCATCAGCTCGCGGACGCGCGGGTGCACCACCTCGCCGGCATGCGTGACCAGCGTTTCGCGCACAATTTCATCTTCGAGATTGAGCGCGAGCGCGCCGTCTTTGATCAGGTATTTGAGGAAGGTCGCAATGTTCTTCGCGTACATCTGGCTCGCGTGGTAAGGAACCGTGGAGGGCAGATTCACCGGGCCATGGATGCGCACGCCGCCCGTTTCGACCACCTGGCCGGGGCAGGTCAGCTCGCAATTGCCGCCGCGCTCGGCAGCGATATCGACGATCACGGAGCCCGGCTCCATGCGCTCCACCATCTCGCGCGTCACCAGCACCGGCGCGCGCCGGCCCGGAACGGCGGCGGTGGTGATCACCACGTTATGCGCGGCCAGAACCGCGGCCATGGCTTCGCGCTGGCGGCGATAAAAATCCTCATCCATCGCTTTGGCGTAACCGCCCTTGTCCTCAGCGGCCGCGGCCGGGACGTCCAGCACGATGAACCGCGCGCCCAGGCTCTCGATCTGCTCCCGCACCGCGGCGCGGATATCGTAGCCGCTGACCAGCGCGCCCAGCCGCCGCGCGGTGGCGATCGCCTGCAAGCCCGCGACGCCAGCACCGATTACCAGCACCTTCGCAGGCGCAATCGTGCCGGCAGCGGTCATCAGCATCGGGAACATGCGGGGCAGGGCATCGGCGGCGATGAGGACCGCCTTGTAGCCCGCGATGGTCGCCATGGAAGAGAGGGCGTCCATGCTCTGCGCGCGGGTGATGCGCGGCATGAGCTCCATGGCGAGGAATGTGACGCCGCGTTCCGCCAGGTCGCGCGCGGCATCGAGCGCCGTGAGCGGCTCGCCGAACCCGATCACGGTCTGGTTGAGGCGCAGGCGGACCAGATCGGCCCCCCCGGCTTCGGGATTGGCGCCCGGAGTGCGGACCTGCAGCAGGACATCGGCCGCGGCGAAGACCTCATCGCGCGCGGCCAGCCGGACGCCCTTGGCGGTGTATTCCGCATCGGGGAAACCGGCGCGCGCCCCTGCTCCCGCTTCCATCAGGAACTCGGCGCCGGTCTTTTGAAAGACCGCCAGCGCTATCGGCGACATCGCCACCCGCTGTTCGCCGGGGGCGGATTCCGTGATGAAACCGATTTTCAGGGGCATCGGCTAAAACCATTATCCGCCGCCGAGGAACGCCGATATACACGGATCCCCCGGCGGCGATCTGTTAAATCAACTCTGACGTGCTGAAAAAGAACCGCAGTTCCGTTTCCGCCGTTTCCGGCGCGTCCGAGCCGTGTACGCAATTTCTCTCGATATTGGCGGCGAACCTCTTGCGGATGGTGCCCTCGGCTGCGTTCGCCGGGTTGGTCGCGCCCATGACCTCCCGCAACTTCTTCACCGCGTCTTCGCGCTCCAGCGCCATGACGACGACCGGCCCTTCCGTCATGAACTTCACCAGACCGCCGAAAAACGGCCGCTCTCTATGGACGGCGTAAAAGGCCTGCGCCTGCGCCTCGGTAAGGCGGGTCATCCGCATGGCCAGGATCCGGAAACCGGCCTGCTGAATCATGGCGAGAATCTCGCCGGTCTGCCCGGCCCCAACGGCGTCGGGCTTGATGATCGAAAACGTGCGTTCCACGCTCATAATGTTTGTCGGTAGCGTCTATCTGGTAGCGGCCACGCCCAGGCGGGCCTTGATCTTTTCGCCGATCTCGGCGGGCGACGCGCACACCGTGATGCCCGCGTCCTGCATGGCGGCGATCTTGTCGGAGGCTTTGCCGGAGCCGCCGGCGATGATGGCGCCGGCGTGTCCCATGCGCCGTCCCGGCGGCGCCGTCTGCCCGGCGATGAAGCCGACCACCGGCTTCTTCACGTTCGCCTTGACGTATGCCGCGGCGGTCTCCTCCGCGTTGCCGCCGATCTCGCCGATCATCACGATGGCCTCGGTCTCCGGGTCCGCGTTGAAGAGCTCCAGCGCATCGACGAAATTCGTGCCGATAATCGGATCGCCGCCGATCCCGATGCACGTGGATTGGCCGATGCCGAGCCCCGTCAACTGGCCCACGGCTTCATACGTCAGGGTGCCGGAGCGCGAAACCACGCCCACCGGTCCCTGGCGGTGAATGTGCCCGGGCATGATGCCGATCTTGCACTTGCCCGGCGAGATGATGCCGGGGCAATTGGGGCCGATCAGGCGCGTGCGCTTGCCCTTGAGGAACTGCCAGGCCCGCACCATATCGAGCGCGGGAATGCCTTCCGTGATGCAGACCGCCAGCGGCACGCCGGCGTCGGCCGCTTCCATGATGGCATCGGCCGCGAATGGCGGCGGCACGAAAATCACCGAAGCATTCGCGCCCGTTTCGCGGACCGCCTGCGCCACGGTGTCGAAAACCGGAAGGTTGAGATGGGTCGTTCCGCCCTTGCCCGGCACCACGCCGCCCACTACCTTCGTTCCGTAGGCGATCGCCTGCTCGGCATGGAACGTCCCCTCCCGTCCGGTGAAGCCCTGAACGATCAGGCGAGTATTTTGATCTACGAGTACGCTCATTCGGATTCCTTACGCCGCCAGCTTTACGACCTTCTCCGCTGCATCCCGCATGTTTTCCCCGACCGTGAAATTGAGACCGCTTTCGAGCAGGATCTTGCTGCCCAGTTCCACGTTGGTGCCTTCCATCCGGACCACGATGGGCACTTTGATCTGCAGGTCGCGCGCCGCCTCCACGACGCCCGTCGCCAGGCGGTCGCAGCGCAGGATGCCGCCGAACACATTGATCAGCACGGCCTTGACGTGGGGATCGGAGAGCAGGATGCGGAACGCGTTCTTGACCTGCTCGGGGCTGGCGCCGCCGCCCACATCGAGGAAGTTGGCCGGGCTGCCGCCGGCGTATTTAATGATGTCCATGGTGGCCATCGCGAGCCCCGCGCCATTCACCATGCAGCCCACCGTGCCGTCCAGCTTGATGTAATTCAGGCCGAACTTGGACGCTTCCACCTCGAGCGGGTCCTCTTCGTTCAGGTCGCGCAGCTCCGGCAATTCCTTGTGACGGTAGAGCGCGTTGTCGTCGAAGTTGATCTTGGCGTCCAGCGCGTACACCTTGCCGTCTTTGGTGAGGATGAACGGGTTGATCTCCGCCAGCGACGCATCCATCGCGAGGTATGCCTTGGCCAGCGCCATCATGGCCGCCGCCGCGGCATTGGCGCTCGCCGCCGGCACGCCGATGCCGAACGCCAGTTTACGCGCCTGAAATGCTGCAAGGCCGGCCGAAGGGTCGAGAGTCTCTTTCAGGATCAGCTCGGGCGTCTTGGCCGCGACCTCTTCGATCTCCATCCCGCCCGCCGCGGACGCCATGAAAACCGGCTTGCCCTGCACGCGGTCGAGCACGATTCCCAGATACAGCTCGCGCTCAATCGGCAGCGTCTCTTCGACCAGCAGCCGCTGCACGATCCGTCCCTCCGGGCCCGTCTGGTGCGTGACCAGCTTCATCCCGAGCATGTGGCGCGCGATTTCGGCCGCCTCCGCCGCACTCTTCGCGACCTTCACACCGCCGCCCTTGCCGCGGCCTCCGGCGTGGATCTGCGCCTTCACCACCACGCTGCCGCCGAGGCTCTTGGCCGCGGCTTCCGCCTCATCCACCGTGTACGCCACCGAGCCGCGCGGCACAGGAACGTTGTATTGGCCCAGAATGGCCTTTGCCTGGTACTCGTGAATTTTCATGGAATTGCTGTGTTAGGCTGGCAGAAAAGGCCAGTCCAGCACCACTATATCATGTCGCTTTTGGCTTATCTCGCACAAATTCTGGAGCGCCAGTCCCTTTCCGCCGCCGAGGCCGAGGC
>DATGMB010000162.1:0-20266 GCA_035293845.1 Bryobacteraceae bacterium | reverse complement strand
GGCGGCGCGGTCGCTGCGGTGGCCGGTCTACATTGCGGGCGAGCATTGCCACCCTGCGGGCGGAGAGGCGCGGTTCGCGGGCTGCACGCCGCTCGGCCGGCTGGGTCCGGAGGCGCTGGCCGGGTGGTACGCGCGCGCGGCACTGTTCGCGCTGCCCGCGCGCTATGAGCCGTTCGGCCTGGGCCCGCTCGAAGCGGCGCTTTCGAGCTGCGCACTGGTCCTCGGCGATATTCCGAGCTTGCGGGAGGTTTGGGGCGACGCCGCGGCCTATGTTCCGCCCGAGAACCCCGCGGCGCTCGCCGATACGCTGGGCGGGCTCATCGCCGACCCGCAGCGCCGCGAGCGGATGGCGCAGGCCGCGGCATCGCGCGCGAGAGAATACACGCCGCAGCGGATGGCCCGCGAATACGCGGCGATTTACGAGGCAGTTCAAGAAGCGAAGGCCGGCCGGAGGACGCTTTGCGCCTGATCTATTTCACCCATTCACTGATTTCGGACTGGAACCACGGCAACGCGCATTTTCTGCGCGGCGTGGCGACGGAGCTCACGCTCCAAGGCCACGAGGTGCGGATCTTCGAGCCGCGCGGCGGCTGGAGCCTGGAAAATCTGCTGCGTGAGCACGGCTCCGGAGCGATCGCCGGCTTCGAGGCCGCCTATCCACACATCCGCAGCGAGTTTTACGATCCCGCGGGCATCGATCTCGACCGCGCGCTCGAGGGTGCGGACGCAGTCCTGGTCCATGAGTGGAACCCGCACGAGCTGGTCGCGCGCATCGGCGAGCACCGCGCCCGGCACGGCTACCGCCTCTTCTTCCATGACACGCACCACCGCAGCGCCACCGCGCCGGAGTCGATGGCCGCCTATGATCTCCGCCATTATGACGGCGTACTGGCATACGGCGGCGCAATCGCGGAGATCTACCGCCGCAACGGCTGGGCGCGCGCGGTATGGGTGTGGCACGAGGCTGCGGACACACGCGTTTTTTACCCCCGCGCCGCTGCGCCCGCCGGCGATCTGGTCTGGATCGGCAACTGGGGCGACGGCGAGCGCACCGAGGAGCTACGGGAATTCCTGATCGGGCCGGTCGCGGCGCTCGGGCTCAAGGCGCGGGTCTACGGCGTGCGCTATCCGCGCGAAGCACGGGAGGAGCTGGCGCGCGCGGGCATCGAATACGCCGGCTGGCTGCCGAATTACCGCGTGCCGGACGTGTTCGCGCAGTTCCGCGCGACGGTCCACATTCCGCGGCGCCCCTACGCGCAAGCGCTCCCCGGCATTCCGACGATCCGCCCGTTCGAAGCGCTGGCCTGCGGCATCCCGCTGATCTCGGCGCCGTGGGAGGACCGCGAGGGTCTATTCCGTCCCGGCCGCGACTATCTGGTGGCGCGAGATGCCGCGGAGATGTGCGCGCATCTGCGCGCCGTGCTTTCCGATCCGGACCGGGCGCGCGCGCTGGCCGATTCCGGGTTGGAGACCGTCCGCAGCCGCCACACCTGCGCGCACCGGGCCGCGGAGCTGCTCTCGATCCTGACCGAATCCCGCGCGGAGGCCGCCTGATGCGCATCGCCTTCTTTGCTTCGAGCCTGGTGTCCGCCTATTGGAATGGCGCGGCCACCTACTACCGCGGCATCATCCGCGCCCTCGATGCCCGCGGCCACCGGACCACATTCTACGAGCCCGACGCTTATGACCGGCAGCGGCACCGCGATATCGACGATCCGCCGTGGGCCCGCGTGGTGGTTTACGCGGCCAATGAAGATGCCGCGCGGCGGGCCGTCGAATCGGCTCGCGGCGCCGACCTCATCGTGAAGGCCAGCGGGGTCGGCGTGTTCGATGAGCTGCTCGAAGCGGCGGTGCTCGATCTGCGGACGTCATCCAACCTGGTCGCATTCTGGGATGTGGACGCACCGGCGACGCTCGACCGTCTGGCGCGGAATCCCTCAGACCCGTTCGCGGCGCTGGTGCCGCGCTATGACGTCATCTTCACTTATGGCGGCGGCCAGCCTGTGATCGAGGCGTACGCGGCTCGCGGAGCGCGGCGCTGCGTGCCCATTTACAACGCGCTCGATCCGGAAACGCACTTCCCGGTCCCGCCCGATCCGCGTTTCGCCGGAGATTTGGGATTTCTCGGCAACCGCCTGCCGGACCGCGAAGCGCGGGTGGAGGAATTCTTCTTCCAAGCTGCCGCCGCGCTGCCGGGCCGGAGATTTCTGCTGGGCGGCGCGGGGTGGGAAGGCAAGCCGATGCCGCCCAACGTGCGCAGCTTCGGCCACGTCTACACGCGCGACCACAACGCGTTTCACAGTACGCCGCTGGCTGCGCTGAACATCTCGCGCGAGAGCATGGCCCGCTACGGCCATTCGCCCGCCACCCGCGTTTTTGAGGCCGCCGGGGCGGCGGCCTGCATCATTACGGACGCATGGGAGGGCATCGAGCAGTTCCTCGAACCGGGCCGCGAAATCCTGGTGGCGCAAAGCGGCGAGGAGGTCGCGCAGCTGTTGGCGGGACTGACACCGGAGGATGCACTGCGGGTCGGATGGGAGGCGTACCACCGCATCCGCGCGCAACACACTTATACGAACCGGGCCGGGCAGGTCGAGCTCGCAATCGGCGCGCGGACCTTGCACGCCGGGAGCGCCGGGCCGGCGGCAGGATGAAGGATCGACCGACCATGGACTTCGATATCGTCATTTTGGGCCTTTCCATCACCTCCTCCTGGGGAAACGGGCACGCCACGACTTACCGCAGCCTGGTCCGCGGCCTGGCGGCGCGCGGCCACCGCGTTCTTTTTCTGGAGCGCGACCAGCCCTGGTACGCCGGCAATCGCGATCAGCCGGAGCCGCCCGGCGCGGTGACGGCGCTTTACGAAAGCTTCGACGAGCTACCCGCGCGGTACGAACGCGCCGTCCGCGAAGCGGCGCTGGTGATCCTGGGCTCGTTCGTTCCGGATGGCGTGCGCGTGGGTGAATGGATCGCCGCGGTGGCCCGCGGCCGCATGGCGTTCTACGACATCGATACGCCGGTGACGCTCGACCGGTTGGCCGCCGGCGCCTGCGACTACATTTCGCCCGATCTCATTCGCCGCTTCGACTTATATCTCTCGTTCACCGGCGGCCCGACGCTTCGCTCGATCGAGAGCCGGCTCGGCGCGCGGATGGCCCGGCCGCTTTACTGCTCCGTAGATCCCGATTTATACAAGCCGATAACCGGCCTCCCTTACCGTTGGGATCTCGGATATCTCGGTACTTACAGCATCGACCGTCAGCCGGTCCTGGAATCTCTGCTGCTCGAACCGGCGCGCCGCTGGCCGGACGGCCGCTTCGCCGTGGTCGGCCCGATGTATCCCGAAGCCGTGGCATGGCCGCCGAACGTTTACCGCGATATCCACCTTTCGCCGCGCGAGCATCCCGGCTTCTATGCGGAGCAGCGTTTCACCCTCAACGTGACGCGCGCCGCGATGAAGCGCGCCGGGCACTCCCCCAGCGTGCGGCTGTTCGAAGCCGGAGCTTGCGCCGCGCCGGTCATCAGCGATTGGTGGGAAGGGCTGGACCTGCTGTTTTCGCCCGGCCGGGAGGTGCTGGTTGCCGAAGGCCCGGAGGACACGCTGCGGTTCCTCCGCGATCTGCCGGATGCCGACCGGCGCGCGATTGGGGCCTCCGCGCGCGCCCGCGTACTGGCGGCCCACACACCGGAGCAGCGCGCGATGCAATTGGAGGGCTATTTGAGAGAAGCCAATGACCACCTTTCTCCTGCTGCGCCACGGCGAGACCGACGCCATCGGAAAGAAGATCATGGGCTGGAAGCCGGGCTGGCGTCTGAATGCGAACGGCCGCCGGCAAGCGGAGCGGCTGGCGCAGCGCCTCGCAAGCCGGCCCATCCGGGCGATCTACACCAGCCCGCTGGAGCGAGCCAATGAGACCGCGCAGATCGTCGCTGCGCCGCACGCCCTCACGCCGCAAACGGAAGTTGCGTTCGGCGAGGTGAGGTTCGGCGAATGGGAGGGATTGACCATGGACGAGCTCGGCCGCATCGAGCTCTGGCATCGTTACAACCGCTTCCGCGGCGGCACGCGCCCGCCGGGCGGCGAAACGATGATCGAGGTGCAGTCGCGCGCGGTCGGCCGCCTGGAATCGCTCGCAGCCGCGCATAACGGAGAATCCGTGGCCGTGGTGAGCCACGGCGATGTGCTGCGCGGCATGCTGGCGTGGTATCTCGGCATCCCGGTCGATCTGATGCTGCGCTTTGAGATCGAGCCCGCCGGGCTCAGCATCCTGGAGCTGGCGGAGTGGGGCGCGCGGGTGATGTTGATGAACGAAACGGAAAGGTGATGAATATGTGGGGCATCATCCCGGCGGCCGGAAAAGGGACGCGCATCCAGCCGCTGGCATTTTCCAAAGAACTGCTTCCCGTCGGCGGCCGCTATGAAGGAGCGGAGCGCCGGCCGCGGGCCGTGAGCGATTACCTGATGGAGCGGATGGCGCTCGGCGGCGCCACGCGCATCTGCTTCGTGATCTCGCCGGGCAAATCGGACATCCTGGAATACTACGGCGGCTCGGCGTGGTCGGCCACGTTGTGCTATTCGGTGCAGCCGCGGCCCAGCGGCCTCTGCGACGCCATCTTTCGCGCGCTGCCGGTGATCGACCCCGAGGCGCCGGTGGTGGTCGGCCTGCCCGATACCATCTGGTTCCCGGCGGATGCGCTGCGGCAGCTTCCCGACGACCGCTTCTCGTTTCTGCTGTTCCCGGTGGACCGGCCGGAGCAATTCGACGCCGTGATGGCGGACGCGAGCGGGCGCATCGCCGAGATTCAGGTGAAGCAACCGGGCGCGGCCTCGCGCTGGATCTGGGGGGCGTTCAAAATGCCCGGCCGCACGCTGCACGCGCTGCACGATCTCTGGCGCGAGCGCGGGCAATCGGACGAGTACGTGGGCACGCTGGTCAACGCGTGGATCGCCCGCGGCGGCGCGGCCTGGGCGGTGCGCGCGGGCGCTTCCTATTTCGATGTCGGCACCATGGACGGGTACCTGGCGGCGATGCGCATGCTCAGCGAACCCGAAGCGCTCGCGGTTTCCCAGGCCGACCAGGCGCGGAGCGCGCAATCATGAGCGCCGCCGGGCCCTCCACGTTCAGCCGCCACGAGATCGAGCGCCGCGTCCGCGAGCTCGGGGAGTGGTTCCAGAATCTCGACCTGCAGGGCGTCCACACGGCGCCTCATCACTTTCTCGGCGACTACCCGAACGTCAAGTGGCGGAACTTCGCGCACGCGATCCCCGCGGACCTCTCCGGAAAGACCGTGCTCGAGGTGGGCTGTAACGCCGGTTTCTATGCGCAGGAGATGAAACGCCGCGGCGCCGCCCGGGTGGTCGCGATCGATTCGGACCCGGCATATCTCGCGCAGGCGCGGTTTGCGGCCGACGTTACCGGCGCGGATATCGAATTCCGCGAGCTCGACGTCTACGACATCGCCAGCCTGCGGGAGAAGTTCGATCTGGTGCTTTTCATGGGCGTGCTGTACCATCTGCGGCACCCGCTGCTCGCGCTCGACCTGCTGCATGAGCACGCCTGCCGGGACACGCTCGTGTTCCAGTCCTTGCTGCGCGGCAGCCGCGAAGTCGCGCCGGTCGAGCGCGACTACCCGTTCTGGCAAGCCGAACAGTTTGACCAGCCGGGTTATCCCGTGCTGCACTTCGTCGAGCACCGTTATTCGAACGATCCCACCAACTGGTGGATCCCCAATCGCGCCTGTGCCGAGGCTATGCTGCGCAGCGCGGGGTTTACGATCGCCGATCATCCGGAGGAGGAGGTTTACATTTGCCGAGTTGGATGAGGAACCGCCGAGGCGCCGAGACGCCGAGGCAAAACCGAATTTCTCTGCGCCTCTGTGTCCCGGCGGCGAATTCATTTCCTGGGGGTTTCCGTGGTTGAAGCGGTGATGCTCTGGAACGAGCCGAATAACCTCTCCCATTGGAACTTCGAAGTCGATAAGGATTGGGAGATCTACGCCCGGATGGTCAATCTGGCGGCCGATGCCGTGCGGGCCGAACGGCCCGGGCTGCGGCGCGTGCTGGGCGGCATTTCCCCGATCGACCCTGATTTCATCCGGAACATGCGCTCGCGTTGTGTGCTCAGCCATGTCGACGTGGTCGCGGTGCATGGCTTTCCGCTCGACTGGAATCACTGGACCATTCATGAGTGGCCGGAGAAGCTGCGCGAGATCCGGGCCGTTACGGATCTGCCCGTGTGGGTGTCCGAGGTTGGCGTTTCGACCTTCGGAGCCGAGGAGGTGCAGGAGTTCGGCCTGTGCCGCACCGCCGCGCTGTTGATCGGGCAGGCGGAGCGCATCCACTGGTACAGCCTGTATGACCTGCCGCGCGCCTGGCCTGCCACAACGCGCCACCGCGAAGCGGAAGGATCGGCCTATTACCGCCACTTTTACATGGGCCTGCTGCGCGAGGACGGCACGCCGAAGCTCGCGCTGCGCCGGTTCGCCGGTTACACCCCGGCTTTAGGGATTTGCCAGTGGTTCCACTTCGAAGACCACCGGCTCGACGATGCGGTGCGCTGGCTGAAGGACCTCGGCGTTCGCCACGTCCGCACCGGCCTGAGCTGGGCCGACAGTTTCCGCCCGAACGCCGAGGCATGGTTCGACCGCCAGATGCGGGCGCTCGAACCGTTCGATGTGACGCTTACCTATTGCTTCACCCCCGAACACTGCGGCGTGCTGCCGAACCACACCAGCCCTCCGAAAGATCCCCGCGAATTCGCTGAGTTTTGCGCGCGCATGACGCGGCGGTACGCGTAATTTTGCGGCCTCTGCGACACGAAATCATGGCATTCTGGAATACGACATGCCCGTCTCCCTGTTCAACCAGTCTGCTCTTGTGATCGGTGCTTCGAGCGGCATCGGCCGCGCAACCGCGGTCCTGCTCGCGCGGGAGGGCGTGCGGGTGATGGCCTCCGCCCGCCGCCTCGATCGTTTGGAAGCGCTACGCAATGAGATTTGCAGCGCCGGCCATTCCCTGGAAATCGCCGAGGCCGATGCGGCCCATCCCTCCCAGATGAACGACCTCGCCAGCCGCACGCTGGCCGCCTTCGGCAAGATCGATATCCTGGTCTACGCCACCGGCACCAACACCCCGGACCGCGCCATGTCACGCCTCA
Organism: Bryobacteraceae bacterium; assembly: GCA_035293845.1. GTDB lineage: Bacteria > Acidobacteriota > Terriglobia > Bryobacterales > Bryobacteraceae > DATGMB01. The sequence continues at coordinate 13,109 of DATGMB010000162.1, read as the reverse complement.
CCACGGCCATCTGGGATGAGCTGATCGCCGTCAATCTCAGCGGCGCTTATTATGCGACCGCCGCCGTGCTGCCGGTGATGCGCTCGGCCGGCGCCGGCCATCTGATCTATATCTCCTCGATCTCCGGCCTGGTTCCGGATGTTTCGGGCGCAGCGTACCAGGCGTCCAAGCGCGGGATGCTCGGGCTGGCCCATGCGATTCGCGTCGAAGAGAAGGAACACGGCATCCGCACCTGCGTCGTATGCCCCGGCCTGGTGGATACCGAGATTCTCGCCAAACGGCCCGTGCCGACTCCGGCCGAAACCGTCGCCAAGGCCCTCCAGCCCGAGGATGTCGCAGAAGCCGTGCTGGCCGTCGCCAAGCTGCCGCCGCGCGCGTGCGTCCCCGAAATGCAGGTGATGCCGACGCTGCTGTAGACGGCCGCCGCCAACGCCGCCTGTATCGTTTCCACCAAAGCCTCCATCCGCGCCCTGCGCCTCCGGAGTGACAATCGGGAACATGGACAGCGCGAAATTCGTGATCTGCGGCGGCGGGATGGTCGCCGGTTACGCGGCCAAGCAGCTCGTCGAACTCGGCATGAAATCCGGCGACCTGACCATCCTCTCGGCGGATAACGCCGTGCCCTATGAACGGCCTCCGCTCTCGAAGGGATTTCTCGCGGGCAAGGAGACCGAGGAGGGCATCCGGATCAATCCCGAAGAGTTCTATCGCCAGCACGGCATCGGGATCCGGCTCGGCGGCGAAGTGACTGCCGTCGATCCGAATCGCAAGCGGGTGTCGCTCCGGGACGGCGGCGAGATCGGTTTCGAGCGCCTGATCCTGGCGACGGGCGCGCGCGTCCGGACGTTCGATCTCCCCGGAGCGCGGCTGCGCAACATCCGGTATCTACGCTCGCTCGACGATTCCAAGGCGATCCGCGAAACTGCCAGCCGCGTCCGGCACGCCGCGGTGATCGGCGGCGGGTTCATCGGGATGGAAGTGGCCTCCGTACTGGCCCAGGCGAACGTCGAGGTGACCCTCATCCTTTCCGAAGACCGCATCTGGAAGCGCTTCTTCACGCCGGAGATGTCGCAGGCTTTCGAGAACTATTTCGAGGCCCGCGGCGTGCGGTTCGTGAAACGGGCGGCGGTCCAGGCGTTCCGCGGCAAGGATGCGGTGGAGTCCGTCGAGTTTCGGGACGGAAGCGCGGTCCCGTGCGAGCTGGTGGTGGCCGGCATCGGGGTCGAGCCGGTGACCGGATATCTCGCGGGCAGCGGAATCGAAGTGGGCGACGGCGTCATGGTGAACGAGTATCTCGAGACCAATGTGCCCGGCATTCTCGCTGCCGGCGACCTGGCGAACTATCCGGACGTTCTGTTCGGCAAACGCCGGCGGGTCGAGCACTGGGACAACGCGGTGAGCCAGGGGCAGCACTGCGCCCGGAACCTGATGGGCGAGCGGGCTCCGTTCCGCCACGTTCCTTATTTCTTCTCCGACGTCTTCGATCTTTCGTACGAGTTCTGGGGCGACCCCGCGGATGTGGACCGGGTGGTCCACCGCGGCGATCTCGCGGGCGCCAGCTTCAGCGTCTGGTGGCTACGGCAAAGCCGCGTCGTCGCTGCGTTCGTCATGCGGCGGCCGGATGAAGAGCGCGAAGCGGCGCCCCGGTGGATCGAATCCGGCGAGCATGTCTCCGCGGCCAAGCTCGCCGAAGAGCACGGGCCGGTCGAGGCTGCGGTCGAACGATAACCCGCGCCGGGCAGGCTGGAAGGCTGCCGCGCCGCTGGGGACCACGGTCACGGTCGCGGTCACGTCCGGAATGTTGACGCCGCTGGCGTGGATCACGGCCGTGCCGACGCCGACCGCGCCTACCTGGATTTTGAGGATCGGCGCGGAGCTGCCGTCCCAGAAAAAGATGCCGTTCGCCTGCACCTGGACGACGTTGGGGTTGCTCGAACTCAGGTTCACGGGTAGAGAGAGCGACCACGGATTGCCGGAATTAGGGTCGAGCGGAGCGTGGGTCGTGAGCTGCAGGTTCAGCATTCCCGTGTTTCCCACGCCCGTGATTGTCAGGGACGGAGTGACCCAGACGACGGTTGCGGTGACGTTGATCACGAGCGGCGCGGCCGGCGTGTAGCCCGCGGCCGAGGCGGTGATGGCAGCGGCCCCGACGTTGATCGCATTAACGCTGGCGGTACCACTGGCCGCGCCCGCCGGGATCACGACGACCGGTGCGGCAAGCCCGGCGATCAACGGCCCGCTACTGCCGAGCTGCACCGTGAGGCCGTCGGCAGGAGCCGGTGTCGAAAGCGTGACCGTCAATTGGGCCGTGCCATTCAGGGGAACGGTCGCAGGCCCGCTCAGTGTGATGGTGCCGGGGGCCGCCACGGTTACGTTCGCCGTCGCGTCCGGCACTCCTGGAGCGCTGACGTGGATCACCGCCGTTCCGGGCGCGACGGGCGTGACCTGAAATCCGATGCTGGAAAGTCCTTCGCTCAGGAAAACGGAACCGGAACGAAGATACACGACGCCGGGATTGCTCGAGCTCACCGTGAAGGCGATCCCGCCGGCCGGCGCAGGCGTCGCGGTCGTGATCGAGAGCGTCCCCGGCGAGCTGCTGAGGACCAGCGGATTCGGCGTGACGGTGACCGCGGCGCTCCCCGCGGAGATCGTGACGGTGCTCGGACCGCTGGCGGCGTAGCCGTCGTTCACGATCAATTGCGCGACATAGGTTCCCGCCAGATCGGCGAAAAAGCTCGGCGAGGCGGTGGCCGCGCCCTGCAGCACCGCGGCGCTGCCCTGGGGCACGCTGAGCAGCGACCAGGAATACGTCAGTGGATCATGGTCCGCGTCGAAGGAGCCGCTGCCGTCGAGCGCCACGATCGCGCCAGCCGGGACGCTGCGGCTCGGGCCGGCATTCGCCACGGGCGGGGTGTTGGTGGTCGTGATCGTCACCGTGGCCGGGAGGCTGCTTTGCACGCCGTCGCTCGCGATCAACTGCGCCACGTACGTGCCGGGCTTATCCGCAACGAAGGTGACGACCGCGCCCGTGCTGCTGGAGAGCGCCGCGCTGCTGCCGGCCGGCTTCGTGAGCAACGACCAGGTGAAGTTGAGGGGCAATCCCGCGGGGTCCGTCCCCGATCCGCTAAGCGTCACGATCGAACCGTGCGCCACGGTCTGGTTCGGCCCGGGGTTCGCAGTGGGCAATTGGGTTGTGGAGCTGGTGGTGATGGTCACGGTGGCGGGATCGCTATCGATCTTGCCGTCGTTCACGATCAACTGCGCCACGTAGGTGCCGGGGAGGTCGGCCGTGAACGTCGGGTTGACGGCTCTGGGATTGCTCAGCGCCGCGAGGCTGCCCGCCGGTATAGTGACCAAGCTCCAGCGGTAGGTCAGCGGGTCGCCATCGACGTCCGTCGACCCTGCGCCGTTCAACTGTACGGTTGTACCGACGGCGACAGTCTGATTCGGTCCGGCGTTAGCCACCGGCTTGGTGTTGCCGCCTGCGACCGTTACGGTCACGGTCGAAGGGGCGCTGTCCGCTGTCCCGTCGTTGACCACCAGTTGCGCGATGTAGCTCCCGGGCTGGTCGGCCACGAAAGTCGGGGAGACCACGTGGACGTTCGAGATCACGGCGGTGCTGCCGGCAGGCTTCGCCACCAGCGACCAGGAATAGGTCAGCGGGTCGCCATCGGCATCGGAGGACAGACTGCCGTTCAGGACCACCGTGGCGCCCAGCGAGACCGTCTGGTTGGGGCCGGCATTCGCGACCGGCGGTGAATTCGCGGTGCTGACCGTGACCAGCGCCGTGTCGGAGCCCGTGCCGTTGCTCACCGTGAGCGATATGCTGTAGCTCCCCTCGGCGTCCACCACGAACGACGCGATGACGCTGTTCGAATTGGCCAGTTGCGCTCTGGAGTTCACCGGCCGCGAAACGATCGTCCAGGCGTACGTCAGCGGGCCGGCGCCAGCCGGGTTGGTCGATCCACTGCCGTTCAGGACCACCGTGGTTCCCACTGCAGCCGTCTGATTCGGGCCGGGATTGGCGACGGGATTCGCAAACGACCACGAAAGGCTGGCGAAGTCGAAAGGAACCGTCGTATCCACCAGCAGCGTGAATGTGTCGGCGCTGGTCGTCCGGCTGTTGGCCGGGACGGGCGCGAAGTGGAGTGTCCCCTGTCCGGCGACCACCTGAACTGCGGGAACCAGGCTGGTCACCGTTGCCGTCACTCCGGCCAGCGCGGCGCCGGGATTGATCAGGTCCGCCCGGTAGGTGAAATACGATTGCGTCCGCGTGTAGCGCGCCTGGCTGACCAGGCTGTAGTTCGTGATCGAGAGCCCGTTTTGTCCCCATACAGCCGGCGCTACAGCCAGCAACGCGAGAGAAGATAAATGGCGCATCATCCGATGCAAAGTAGCAACTCCGGCGGAAGTCCATCAATTGCCCGAAGGGCGTAGCGAATCGGTTTAAGCCGGAAGGCTATGCCGGAGCTGCCGCTGCGACGGCCCGTTACCTACGGCGTCGTACAATCGTCATTATCCATTCAGTCCAGGAGATCTGCATGATACGGAAGCCCTTTCTTCTCTTCGCGGCCCTCTGCGTGGCCGGCAGCCTTTTGGCTCAGGACGAACCGCCGCAAGCGCCGGCCGGCGGCGGGCGCGGCGGCCGCGGCGGCGCCGGAGCTGCGGCAGCCGAGGCCGAGCCCCAACCCTACGATCGCGTGATCACCAAGGACGCCAAGAGCACCAAAGGCGTCTTCACGGTCCATCAGATCAAAGAGCGCTACTACTACGAGATCCCCAAATCGGAGCTCGGCAAGGAATTCCTCTGGAATACCCAGATCGCCAAAAACGCCGCCGGCGTCGGTTACGGCGGCAGCCAGCTCGCGGATAAAGTCGTGCGGTGGGATCTCCGCGGCAATCGCGTGCTCCTGCGCGATGTCGATTTCAGCATCACCGCCGATCCCCGCACGCCCATCGCGGCCGCCGTCGCGGCGGCCAATAACGACGCGATCATCATGTCGTTCCCCGTGGCCGCCTTCGCCAGGGATGGCGCGCCGGTGATTGAAGTGAGCCGGCTGTTTACCTCGGACGTGCAGGAATTCAGCGCGCGGCAGCGGCTCGGTGCCACGGCGGTCGACGGTTCCCGGACGTTTATCGAGCGCATTTCTCCGTATCCCGAGAACGTCGAAAGCGAAGTCACTGTCACGTATACCCGTAGCGCGGGCGGCGCCGGAGCGGCGGGCGGCGGGCGCGGACCGGGCGGCGGCGGCCTCGGCGGCGGCCAGATGCGTCCCGGCAGCGCTACTGTGGTGCTCCATCACTCGATGGTGAAGCTCCCGGAAAAACCGATGATGCCGCGCATGTTCGATGAGCGGGTCGGCTACTTCACCACCTCGACGATGTCGTACTCGCACGACGACTATAAGGCCGAACGCGTTCGCTACATCGCGCGCTGGCGCCTCGAGAAGAAGGACCCCAACGCCGCCGTCTCCGAGCCGGTCAAGCCCATCGTTTACTACGTCGATTCCGCCACGCCCGAGAAGTGGCGCAAGTGGCTCATCAAGGGCATCGAGGACTGGAACGTGGCGTTTGAAGCCGCGGGCTTCAAGAACGCCATCCAGGGCCGCATGGCCCCCGAAAACGATCCGGACTGGAGCCCGGAAGACGTCCGGCACTCCGTGATCCGCTGGCTGCCCTCGACCGTGGAAAATGCCAGCGGCCCGCATATTTCCGACCCGCGGACGGGCGAGATCCTCAATGCGGACATCCAGTTCTATCACAACGTGATGGTGCTGGCGCGTGACTGGTATTTCACCCAGGTCGGGCCGCTCGACCCCCGCGCGCAGAAGCTGCCGCTGCCCGATGACCTCATGGGCCGCCTGCTCGAATACGTCGTGGCGCACGAGGTTGGCCACACGCTCGGCTTCCAGCACAACATGAAGGCGAGCTCGATGTACCCGTTCGAGAAGATCCGGGACAAGCAGTGGCTGCATACCATGGGCCACACGCCGTCCATCATGGATTATTCGCGGTTCAATTACGTGGCGCAGCCGGAAGACGGCATTCCCGAAGAGGACCTCATCCCGCGCATCGGCCCTTACGACATCTGGGCGACCAAATGGGGCTACACTCCGATTCCCGGCGCGAAGACCTCGGACGAGGAAAAGCCGACGCTCGATAAGTGGGCGCGCGAGCAGGACGATAAGCCGTGGCTCCGCTTCTCCACGCCCAACTCGGAAGGCGCCGACCCGGGCGAAGAGACCGAGGCCGTGGGCGACGCCGACGCCGTCAAAGCCACCGCGCTCGGCGTCAAGAACCTGCAGCGCGTCACCAAAATGCTGATGTCCGCCACCGCCTGGAAGGAAGGCAACACCTACGAGGATCTCTCCGAGCTTTACGGCCGCATGGTCAGCCAGTGGACCACCGAGATGAACCACGTGGCCGGCATCCCAGGCGGCCTGAACAGCCAGGAGAAGGTGGTCGGGCAGGAAGGCCCCATTTTCACCCTGATCCCCAAGGATAAGCAGCGCGAGGCGGTGAAGTTCCTGCTGGACAACGCCTTCGTCACGCCGCAGTGGATGATCGACGAAGACATCCTGCGCCGGATCGAGCCGGTTGGCGCGATCGAGCGCATCCACACCGCGCAGAGCCGCATCCTGACGACGCTGCTCAACAGCGCCCGCTTCGCCCGCCTGATGGAGCAGGAGACTCTCGATGGCAGCCGCGCCTATTCGCCCGACGAGTTCCTCGCCACCGTCCGCAAAGGAATCTGGAAAGAACTGGACGGACCGCAGGTCAAAATCGATACCTACCGCCGCGAGCTGCAGCGCTCGTACCTGCAACTCGTGAATGCGAAGCTGAACCCCGCGCCCGCCGCGGCCGCTCCGGCTTTCCCGGGCGGAGGCGGTGGCGGAGGCCGCGGCGCGGTCCGGCCGCCCTCGAGCGGCGATGAGAAGCCGCTCTATCGCGCCGAGCTCCGCGCGTTGAGCGCCTCGATCGCGGCGGCGCTGCCCAAGACCGCCGATCACGATACCAAGGCGCACCTCGAAGCCGTGCGCGACGAGATCGCCCGCATTCTCGACCCGAAATTCGCCCCCGCGGCCCCCACGGCCGGCACGACCGGCGGCGGACGGGGCGGGGAATAGTCCGGCCGGCGCGGGGCTGCGGCCATGGCCGCCGCAGCCCCGATCTTCGACGCGCTCTCGGGTCTCAAGTACCCGGTCGAGTACCTGGTGATGGACCGCGCGGACTGCCTGCCGCTGGAACGTTAGACGACCCGCTTCAGCACATATCAGAACGTCAGCTTCGCCACGAACTGCACCACCCGATACGATTCCCCGTTCGACACGATCGCGGTCGAAGTCGACGTGCTCTGCGTCTGGCAGCACGCCGTTCCGAAGTTCGTCGAGAGGATGCTCGTCGAGCCCACGCTGGTCGATCCCAGCTTCCGGTAATTCGCATGGTTGAGGGCGTTGAACGCCTCCATCCGGATCGTGAAGCGAGCCCGCTCCGTTACGTTGACCGACCGGGACAGCGCGCCGTCCATATCCCAGAACGACGGTCCGTGGAACACGTTCCGCCCCATTCCCGTCGTTCCCGGCGGCGCGGCGGCGAATCCCGCGGTGCTCGTGAAGAATACCGGTCCCAGTGCTCCCGGCTTGAGCGAATCGTCCGGCATCGGCCCCGTCAGCACCGCGCGCGAGTTCGCGCCGAACTGCGCCGTCCTGGCGCCGCTCGTAACCGAAAACGGCTCGCCCGACATATAGCTGTTGAACCCCTGCAGGCTCCAGCCGCCGAGCGCCGCCTCGAGCACGCGATTCGCCGACGAGATCCAATTCCGCCCCTTCCCGAACGGCAGCTCGTAGATCCACGTCAGCGTGGCCACGTGCTTCTGGTTGAAGTCCGCCGGCCCGCGATCGAGCCGCAGGTTGTGGCTGTCCATCGCCGAGCTGGTGGTCGGGCTGTAGCTGGTGCCGATCGGGTCGCCGGACTGATTGTCGATCGCTTTGCCGAACGTGTACGCAAAATTCATCAGAAAGCCCGCTGCGAAACGCTTCCGCAGCGTGGTCTGCCAGCTATGAAATACCGAATCCGCCTGGTTCGAAAGGAACAGGATCGAGCTGAACTGCTGGTTCGGCCGAAGATGCGCATTCAGCGTGCTCTGCTCCACGCGCCCCGCGAAGTTGCCCGCGGCATTCTGCTGCAGGTCCGTGATGGTGGTCGATGAATTGACGAACGTGTTGCTCACGGTTCCGCTCGTTACGATCGGGACCGGCGAGCCCGCCGTCCCGTTCGGGCATCCGCTGCCATCCGGTTTGCAGCCCAGCGCCAGGTTCGACTGCATTGCCAGGAAGGAAGGCAGAATCGGCGCCGCGCTCACCTGGTTCAAATCCGTCTGGCTGTAGAGCCGCTCGCCGCGGTTCCCCACGTACCCGGTCTGCAGCACGAATCCTGCCGGCAACTCGCGCTGCACCGTCAGGTTCCACTGGTGCACGGTGGCCGTGTGGAAATTCGGATCGTACACGATGATATTCGGCGCCGATCCGAGCAGTTGCGGCGGCGGGCTCAGGAAGTTCGAGGGCTGCACCGTGGGTGTCGTGAGCGTCTGCGGAAATCCCTGCGAGAGCCGGACATTCGATGGCACCGTGCCGCATCCCGGCGTGGAGGCCGCGCCGTAGGTCGTCGCCGTGCACGAGTAGGCGAGGCCCGGAACCGTATTCGCCGCCGCCGCCGTCGAGTACGTCGGGATCGAATCGAATGCGATCCCGTACCCCGCATGAATCACCGTCCGCGTTCCGCCTTCCGGCGCCCAACTGATGCCGAGCCGCGGCGCAAAGGCATCCGCGTTCTGCCGCTGCCACCAGCTCGACGCCTTCGTAAACGTGACCGGCCCTTGCGACCCGTCCACCGCCTTGTCCGGCACATACGGCGATTCGCTCACTTCCGTCGGCGGGCGATTGTATTCCCAACGCACGCCGTACGTGACCGTCAGGTTGCTCCGCGCCCGCCACTCGTCCTGCACGAACGCGTTGAACTGCTTGGCCCGCTCGCCCACGTACCAGAGCGAAAGATAGTTCCCCGAATGCAGCGGAAGAAACGCATTGGTGTTCAGGTTCCCCAGAAAACCCTGCTTCAGCGTGGCCGGAATTCCGAGCAGGTCGTTGATCGAGGAGAGCAGCCGCGAATCGTCGGTGCTCGAGATCCCCGCCGAAGCTCCGTTCGCGATCGCGGGCAGGTTGAACGCCGCGCCCGGCGGATTCAGCGTGGCGCTCAGCGAAATCGAAGGCAGGACGTTGATGCCCGCCACCGCGCCGCTTTGGTCGTTCTGCTGGTAGAGCCGCATGTTGTATCCGATCTTCAGCACGTGCGAGCCGCGCGTCCAGGAGACATTGTCGATCAGTTGCGGCGTGTTCAGCGTGCGCTCGGAATGCGGCGAAAAGATGTAGTCCACGTCGGCGTTGTTGAACGTATACGCCGGGATGTTGTTGGGGAACTTCGGATTGGAGTCGCCGTACGTGAACAGGAACGTAAACCGCGCAAAACCGGCCGTCAGTTCGTTCACCAGCGCCGGGGTGATCACGGAGCGCCAGGAGAGCGCGTAATTCTGCGCCGGGCGGTAGACCTCTCCGCGTGGCGGGAATCCCGGGAAGATCGCCGGGCGGCCGTTCAGCAGGTCGCCCTGTAGCTGCTGCTCGGTGGCCCACATCACGCGGAAGAAGATGTTGTTGTTCGCATTGATGGTGTGGTCGATGCGCAGCATGTTGCGCGGACCCCGCACGGAAGAAGGTGCGTTCCACAAATAGCCCGCCTGATTCAGGCCATCCCCGGTGGCATAGTCGTTCGGCGCCGGGTAGCTCTTCAGCAGGGTCAGCACGCCGGGGTCGCCGCCGATGTGCTGCGGATCGTTCGTGAAAATGTTGTAGCTCTGCACGCAGTTGAGATCGGTCGGACTGCCGCACAGCCGAATGCCCGGCGCCAGCGCGCCCGTCGAAGTGACCAAAGCCGGCGAATTCTGCGTGATCTTCACGCCGTTGAGAGTGAGCGGGTTCGCCGGGTCGGAAACCCAGTAGCGGAAGACTCCCGAGAGCGCCTGCGGCGTGTACACCCTCGGCACCGACCCGAACGCCTTATCGATGGCCTGCGAAAGGCTCACCTTCTGCCCCTGCCAGGCGCCGTAGAAAAACGTCCGGTTCTTGCGGACCGGCCCGCCCACTTCGAAGCCGTACTGGTTCGCCTTCAGGTTCGCGCGCGGCTGCCCTTGCGCGTTGGCGTAGAATTCGTTGCTGTTCAGGTCGTTGTTACGGAAGTATTCCACCAGCGATCCGTGCAACTGATTCGTCCCCGAGCGCGTCGCGATCGAAACGTTCAGCCCCGAATTCCTGCCCTCATCCGCTGTCGGATTGCTGGTTGTGACCTTGAACTCCTCCACGTTGTCCGGGTTGATGCGGAACACGTTGTTGGTCGGCGTCGGGTTCGATGCTTCGTTCGCCTCGATGCCGTCGATCGTGACGTTTCCCGCCTGGCTGCGCATGCCGTTGACGTTGATGGTGGTGCCGCTGCGCTGTGTGACGCCCGGTTCGAGCACGATCAGGTTCAGCGGGTTTCGTCCGTTGAGCGGAAGCGTGGTGACCGCCTGGCGCTCGACCACGTTGCCGAGCGTGGCAGTCGTCGTGTTCACCTGTTCCACCGCGGCCTCGACGTTCACCACGTCAGTGGTGCTGCCCAGTTCCATCGTCACGTTGACCGTGAGGGGCACCCCGACCGTCAGGGTGTTCGAGGTCTGGCGAGCCGTCTTGAAGCCCGGTGCTTCCACCGTAATGGTGTAGGTTCCTACCGGCAGCGAGGGGAATGCGTACAGCCCCGCGGCGTTCGAACTCTGTTTGAGACTGGTTCCCGTGCGTTCGTTCGTCGCTGTCACCGACGCGCCCGTGATGACAGCGCCCGATTTGTCGAAGATTGTGCCGCTCAGCAGCGACGTGGAAGTTTGGCCGAAGCCGGAAACAGCGTATCCCAACGTTGCGGCCGTCAGGAGAAGAACCCGTCCCGTGGATTGATGGCGCATAGTTGCCTCCAGTTGAATTCGGAAGACAACGACGTGGTGATTTTTAGACCGGCGCGACGAAGCGCAATAAAGTAATAGAGCGGCTGCTCACTCAGCAGGAATTCCTGTATTTATACCCCGGTCGCATTGAGAATACAAGGGGAATTGCGCGTCGGGATCGATTGCCAGAACCCCTCTGGCCGTTTTTCGGCGTTCGGCGCCGAGGACGAATATTTTCTGAAAGCCTCCAATCACTTGCCGGCGAAACCCCCGAAATGCTCGAGCCCGCCGTGGTATCACAGTAACGGGGAGGAAGCCGAACCGCACGGAAACGCAACAGTTTCTGCCAAAATTGGGTTCGTTTCGCAAATCGCGCAGGCGGCTGTTTGCCCCGCGTCCGCAGGGCTCTTGGCCCGGCCCGCTGCTCGCCAGATTTGGCTTCGTTTCGCGAAATTCTCTGCTGAACGCGCCTGCGGCGCTTTCGCAGATTGGCTTCGTTTCGTCGCGCGCTTGACAGCGATTCCGTTAACCTTTGTAATCTTCCGCACCCGGCCGCTGTATCTCCAACACACTGCATATAGATAAAATCCTTGACCGGGCACTATACGTTGGGGCAAGATTACGAATGCCGTTCACGAGGAGGGCAACCCCATGGGCCAGTTGACTGTAGATCGAAATGCGAAAATGGAAGTGTTGACTACCGAAACCGAATCGAAAAAGCGAACCGGAATTGCCTTTCCGCGCTATTTTACGTCCCGGCTGGAGCCCGGGAAGACCCCATACGACGACGTTCAGTGGGAGACGCGTACCGCTTCGATCGGCAACGATAAGGGCGCGGTCATCTTCGAGCAGCGGGACGTCGAGGTGCCCTCGGACTGGTCCCAGACCGCCACGAACATCGTCGCCAGCAAATACTTCCATGGCAAGCTCGGCTCGCCGGAGCGCGAAACCAGCGTTGCGCAGCTCGTCGAGCGGGTGGTCAACACCATCGCGGACTGGGGCAAGCAGGACGGCTATTTTAAAGCCGAGGAGGACGCCGAGAACTTCCGGTTCGAGCTGGCCCACCTGATGCTGACCCAAAAGGCGTGCTTCAACTCGCCCGTGTGGTTCAACGTGGGGGTCAAAGAGGCCCGCGGCTACGGCTGGGTGTTCGACAAGCAGGCCGGCCGCATCGTGAAGCTGGATAATGGCGCGGCGCGCCCGCAGTGCTCCGCGTGCTTCATTGTTTCCGTCAAGGACTCGCTGGAATCGATTTTGGACCTCGCCAAGACCGAGGGAATGCTCTTCAAGTGGGGCTCTGGCACCGGCTCCAACCTCTCCGCGCTGCGCGAGGAGGACGCCATTCTCTCGGGCGGCGGCCGGGCGTCCGGCCCGCTCTCGTTTATGAAGGGGTTCGATGCCTTCGCCGGCGTCATCAAGTCCGGCGGCAAGACGCGCCGCGCGGCCAAGATGGTCATTCTCAACGTCGACCACCCCGATATCGAGGGCTTCATCTGGTGCAAGGCCAAGGAAGAGAAAAAGGCCTATGCGCTGGTGGAGGCCGGCTACGATTCCTCACTCGACGGCGACGCCTACAGCTCTATCTTTTTCCAGAACGCCAACAACTCCGTGCGCGTGAGCGACGAGTTCATGGAAGCCGCGGTCGCCGACGGCGACTGGTGGACCAAAGGCGTGTTCAGCGGCCAGCCGGTGAAGCGCTTCAAGGCACGCAACATCCTCAAGCAGATCGCCGAGGCCACGCACCAGTGTGGCGATCCCGGCATGCAGTACGACAGCACCATCAACCGCTGGCATCCGTGCAAGAATACGGCGCGCATCAACGCCTCGAATCCTTGCTCGGAATACATGTTCCTGGACGATTCCGCCTGCAACCTGTCCTCGCTCAACCTGGGCAAGTTCGTCGGACCGAACGGCCAGTTCGACGTGGAAGCCTTCCGCCACGCCGTCGACACGATGATCATGGCGCAGGAGATCATCGTCGACAACGCCAGCTATCCCACCGGCAAGATCGCCGAGAATTCGCATAACTACCGTCCGCTTGGACTGGGCTTCGCGAATCTGGGCGCGCTGCTGATGTCGCTCGGCA
>DATGMB010000161.1:0-26817 GCA_035293845.1 Bryobacteraceae bacterium | reverse complement strand
CCGATTCTGGAGCACCTGGTGGAGGTCGCGGAAGCGCGCTCGGCTACGGAGATCGAAGATCATTTCCGGCGCAATTTCGGCATCGGCGGCGTGACCCTGGCTTGCGAATATCTCGCCGATCGAGGCCTGATCGGGAAAGCGCCCCTGCCGGTCCGGCTGACCAGGCGGAGCAACGTGGACGTCAACGAGCTGGCGTTCTTTTGCGGATCGGGCGAGGCCGATGCCTGGTAGCGCCAGAAGCGTTCCGGCCAAGACGCTGGCCCGCACCACGATCGCGGTGCAGGGCGCCCGCGTGCACAACCTGAAGAACGTTTCGCTCGAACTGCCGCGGGACCGCCTGATTGTGATCACCGGCCTTTCGGGCTCCGGCAAATCGAGCCTGGCGTTCGACACGATCTACGCCGAAGGGCAGCGCCGCTACATGGAATCGCTCTCCACCTATGCCAAGCGGTTTGTCTCGCAGGTGGCCAAGCCGGATGTCGATTTCGTCTACGGTCTTTCGCCGGTGATTTCGATCGAGCAGAAGACGATCGGCAGCAATCCGCGCTCGACGGTCGGCACCATGACGGACATGTCGAGCTATCTCAACCTCCTGTTCGCCACCGTCGCCGAACCGCACTGCCCGCGGACCGGCGAGCGCGTCCACAGCCGCACGCCGAACCAGATTCTGGAGGCGATTCTCGGGCTCCCCGAAGGCGCGGAGGTCGAGCTTCGAGCCCCGGTGTTTAAGGTGTACGGCGAAGAGATGGATTTCGTGTTGACGGAAGTCCGCAAGAAGGGCTGCCGCCAGATGATCGTCGATGGAAAGCGCGTCGATCTTTCCGAAGAGCTTTCCCTCGAAGCATCGGACGTGACCGATATGGATGCCGTGGTGGACCGCATCATCGCGGCCCCGAAGCACGAGAAGGCCATCAAGGCCGCGATTGGCGCGACGCTGCTGGTGGGCGACGGGCTCATGCAGATCCGGATCGTCAAAGGCGCGTCGAAGGGCGATGCCGCGCGGTTTTATGAAGCGCTGTGCAGTCCCACGCACCACTTCGTGTACGGCGGCATCGAGCCCGAGTACTTCATGTTCAACAATCCGGAGAGCGCCTGCCGGACCTGCGGCGGCCTGGGGGTCCACAAGATCACCCATCCGGAGCTGCTGATCCCCGATCCAAAGCGCAGCATTCGCGGCGGCTGTTTCGTCAAGGAAGCGTACCGCTACAACCCGGATACCTGGGACGGGCGCATCATGTACACCCTCTCGACGGCGCTCCGCTTTTCGCTCGATGAGCCGTGGGAAAAGCTGCCGGAGGCGGTGCGGAACTCGATCCTTTACGGGCTGGATGGCCGGAAACTGCGGACCGTGGCCCCGCCCGAATGTAAGGTGACACGCGAGAATTGGGACCGGCACGAGGTCAGCTTCGGGGGAATCGCGCGCCGCATCGAGCGGCAGTACCGGCGCTATCGGCAGCGCGGCGAAGCCAATTCCGGCATGGAGGAGTGGCTCGACCGCGTGATGGTTGAGCGCACCTGTCCGGATTGCCAGGGAACGCGGCTACGGGCGACCCGTCTGTTGTTCACCATCGCCGGAAAGAGCATCCACGAGATCGGCGCGCTGAACTTCGACGAGCTGTATGCGTTCCTGGGCGGCCTGAAGCCGGCCGGACGCGGCGCGCAGGCCGGCAAGCAGGTGATCGGCGAATCCGGCGCCGCGTCGAGTTGCTGCTCGGCATCGGGCTCGATTACCTGAACCTCAATCGCCGGTCGAGCACGCTTTCCGGTGGCGAATCGCAGCGCATTCGCCTTTCCACCCAAATCGGGTCGGGCCTGATGGGCATGCTGTACGTTCTCGACGAGCCCAGCATCGGCCTGCATCCCAAAGACAACGCCAAAATGATCGCGACCCTCGAACGGCTGCGCGATATCGGCAATACCGTCATCGTGGTGGAGCACGATGAAGACACCATCCGGGCGGCCGACCATATTGTGGAGATGGGTCCCGGGCCTGGAGTGCACGGCGGCAGCGTGGTGGCGCAGGGCGCGCTGGACGACATTCTGAAGTGCAAAGCCTCGCCGACCGGGCAGTATCTCTCCGGGCGACGGGGCATCGAAACCCCTTCGCGGCGGCGGCGAGGTGCGGGCAAAACGCTGCGCGTTCGCGGCGCGCGGGAAAACAATCTGAAGACGATCGACGTCGAGTTTCCCCTCGGGCGGCTGATCGCGGTGACCGGGGCTTCGGGATCGGGCAAGAGCTCGCTGGTCAACGAGGTCCTGTTCAAAGCGCTGTGGAAACGGCTCGTCGATACCCGGACGTTGCCGGGCGATCACGACGGAATCGACGGCGGCGACCACGTGCACCGTGTCGTGAACATCGACCAATCGCCGATCGGACGGAACAGCCGCTCGAACCCCGCGACCTATATCGGCTTCTACGACACGATTCGCGAGCTGTTCGCCGCCGCGCCGGTTTCGGCCGAACGCGGGTATACGCCGGGCCGGTTCAGCTTCAACGTCAAGGGCGGCCGCTGCGAGGAGTGCCAGGGCGAGGGCGTCATCACAACGCAGCTCTACTTCATGCCGGACGTGGAAGTGACCTGCGCGGTCTGCAAAGGCGCGCGGTTCAGCGCGGAAACGCTGGATGTGACGGTGCGCGGCAAAACGATCACGGATGTGCTGAACATGCCCGTCGAAGAGGGCGTCGCGTTTTTTGCGTCCGAGCCCGCGATCAGCAGGAAAATCGCGGTGCTGAACGATCTTGGGCTGGGCTATCTCACGCTCGGGCAGTCCGCAACGACGCTCTCGGGCGGCGAGGCGCAGCGCATCAAGATCGCGGCCGAGCTCGCGAAGCTGCAACGCTCGAAGCACACGCTCTACATCCTCGATGAGCCTACGACCGGCCTGCACCTTGCCGACGTCGAGCGGCTGCTGGAATGCCTCGCCCGGCTGGTCGACGCCGGCCACACCGTGATCGTGATCGAACATCATCTCGATGTGATCAAGACCGCCGACTATGTGATCGACCTCGGGCCGGAGGGCGGCCACGCGGGCGGCGAGGTCGTCGTCACGGGCACGCCGGAGGAAGTCGCGGCCTGTAAGGCCTCTTATACCGGCCGCTATCTGCAGTCACGGCTGCGGGCCTGAACCGGGCGCCGATCATCGCGCTGGCGAACCCGCGGAATCCCTTTCGCCTTTGCGGCCGAGAGTGCTGTGGCGGCGTCCGTACAGGAAATAAACCGCCTGACCGGCGACCAGCCAGATCGCCAGCCGGAGCCAGTTGGCGCGGCCGAGCGAGTACATGAGCGCGAAGTTCACGAGAATTCCGAGGATCGGCACGGCCGGCACCCAGGGCGTCCGGAATGGGCGCGGCTGCGCCGGGTTCGTTCTCCGCATGACCCACACGCCGGCGCAGACAATCACGAACGCGAACAGCGTGCCGATACTGGTCATGCGCCCGACCAGACTCAGCGGCAGGAACGCGGAGAACGGGGCGATGAACAGGAAGAAGAGGAGATTCGAGCGCCACGGCGTCCGGAATCGCGGATGCACGCGCGCGAATACCTCGGGCACGAGGCCATCGCGCGACATCGAATAGAAGACCCGCGACTGACCCATGAGCATCACCAGGATCACGGAACTGAAGCCGCACAGGACGCCGAATTTGATCAACTGGTTGAGCCAGACGTAGGGAGTGCGGTCGATGGCCAGCGCGACGGGCGCCGCAACCCCGAGCCGTTGGTAAGGAACGAGCCCGGTGAGGACCAGCGCGAAGGCAATGTACAGCACCGTGCAGACCGCGAGCGACCCGAACATGCCGATGGGCATATCGCGCTGCGGATTCCGGCATTCCTGCGCCGCGGTCGAAACAGCATCGAAGCCGATATATGCGAAGAAAACCGTGCCGGCGCCCATCATGACGCCGCTGATTCCGAACGTGCCGAAGGCGCCGGTATTGGGCGGCAGAAACGGGTGGTAATTGGCCGGATTGATGTACGACCATCCCGCGCCGATAAATACCAGCACGACGGCCAGCTTGATGACCACAATCACAGCATTGACCCGCGCGGACTCCTCGATGCCGATCATCAACAGGAGCGATATCAGAAACACGATGAGGACGGCCGGCAGGTTGGCGTATCCGGGCGCCGCCATGCCGTCCGGCAGGGCGGCTGCTTCGAACGGCCCCGCGATCCAGCGCGCGGGAAGGCCGATGTGAAAGCCGTGCAGCAGCGAAACGAGGTAGGCGGACCAACTGATCGACACGGTAGCCGCGCCGATAGCGTACTCGATCACCAGATCCCAGCCGATAATCCAGGCGATCCACTCCCCGAGGGTCGCGTACGCGTACGTGTAAGCGCTGCCGGCCACCGGCAGCATGCAGGCGAACTCGCTGTAGCAAAGGCCGGCCAGTCCGCAGCCGAGCGCGGCGATCACCATCGAGAACACCACCGCGGGCCCGGCGTTCTGTGCCGCCGCCATGCCAGTCATGGAAAAGAGGCCGGCGCCGATGATCGCACCGATTCCCAGGGCTACCAACTGCCCGGCTCCGAGCGTGCGTTTCAGGCGGCGCCCGCCCGCCTCGGCGTCCGCCAGGATGCGGCTCACCGGCTTCGTCGCAAAGAGACTCATATACCGGGAATCGCTCGGCGCCGGCCAAATCTCACATCGGCGTGAGAATTTCTATTTGGCCGCGTCCGCGGCTACAATGAGTCACGATGTTTCCCGTCCGCGAGGCCGAGTCCGGAGAAGACCGGTACCATCAGCAGCTCGCGCTGATCCGCGAACGCATTCTGGCGTTCGCTCGCCGCCGGCTGGTGCCGGGGGAGGCCGATTTTGCCGACGCGGAAGAAATCGCGCAGAGCTGCATCGTGGTGCTTTGGGAGCGATATCCGGAGAAACGGGACCTGGCGGAGATGACCGCCATCGCGATCGGGACGGCGCGGCACAAGATCGCCCAATTCCGGCGCGATCGCGACCGGCTTTCCCGGGCGGCGGCCGAAGCGCCCCAGAGCGCCGCCGAAGGCGATCTGTTCGAGCAGGTGGCCGCGCGCGAAGCGGCGGACCGGTTCCTTCACGCCATGCTGCAGCTTCCGTCCCGCTGCCGCGAACTGCTGCGGCTGAAGCTCGTCGAGCAGCGCGATTACGCGGAAATCCGCATGCGGCTGGGCGTCTCCGGGAATATCTACGAAATGGCGAAGCGCTGTCATCAGGCACTGCTCCGCCTGGCGGGAGGCGCGCGATGAGCCGGCCCGACGCCTTCGATCCGGACGCGCTCCTGCTGGGGCACACCGCGGGTGAGCTTACGGCCGGGCAGGAGAAGATGCTGTTCGAGGCCGCGGCGGCCGACCAGGAGCTATTCGATCAGCTCATGGAAGCCGATGCGATGCGCGCCGCGCTCTCGGTTCCGGAGCAGCGCAACCGCGCGGCGGCCGTCCTCAGCGCCTGGGAGCAGCGTGGGCCTGCGGAAATGGAGCCGCGCGCCGCTTCGCGGGCAGCGCTGCGTCCCCAACCGGCATACCGCCGGCAGACGCTGGCGGCGGACCTGTTCCGCTCGGTGCTTTCTACCATCGCCACCACCGCGGCGCTCCGCTTGGGCTATGCGCTGCTGGCGGCGGCGGGAGCCACGTTCGTCGTCGCGCCGGGCGTCGCGGCGGCAGGCGCTCCGGCGGTGCTGCACCTGGCGCATGCCGCCGTTGCCGCGCTGCTGCTCGCGATTCAATTTACGGCTTTCTTCAAGCCGCAGGAGATCCCCGCGCGCGAACATCCCATCGCGCGCCAATGCCTGGCGCAGTTCATCACCGGCTGGCGCTGGGCGTGGGTGCTCTGGCTGGCGTTGTACGGCTGGCTGTGGGCGCTCACCGCGTTGGGACGAAATCCGTACCCGGTGGCCGACATTCTCAACTGCCTGACCGCGTTTCCGTTGTTCTGGTGCTTCTTCGTTCTGGACAAGCCGAGCGTGCCAGCGCCGGGACAACCGGGCCGCAACGCGTCATTTCGCAAGGCGGTCGGCGTCACCTGGGGGATCGGCGCCGGAGTGGCGCTGCTTGCCGCGGCCGGGCGGATGCACGTCTGGGGATTGAACGAGTTCTGTCTCGGATTCCTCGGGATCTATGACGGGCTGGCGATCGCATTCCTGGTGGGCCGCTTTGACAGCCATTGGATCCGGGTGCCGCGGTGGATGCTGGCGCCGCTCTATGGCTACGCGCTGATCCAGATGATCTACGTGTTCTTTTTCAACCTGCCGGCCGAGTGGCAGATCTACACCTATCTGGTGGCGCTGCTGTTCAAGGTTTGCCTGTTCCTCGTCGTGACGCACCTGCTGCATGCGGGCAACCTGCGGGTATACCTGGAGGCGGCCGAGGATGGGAAGCTGGGTCCGGCGGCGGCTGGTGACGCGAGATGAAGGTCCGTAAATCGAGGCTGCTGACGCTGGTGTGAGGATGGTGGAGGCGGGGGGAGTTGAACCCCCGTCCGAAAAAGCCCGCAATGAAGAGACTACGTGCGTAGCCGGCTCAAAGTTTTCGGCCGACGCTTCAGAACCGGCGAGAGCGGCGGCGGCCTAGCCCGATTGAGTCTCAGCCGCCGGCTCCGGACCGAAGCCTTTGGCCTATCCCGCAAAGTGACGCTCACTCACCGCCGCGCGGGCTCAGCGGCTGGAGCGGCTACCTAACTAATTAGGCAGCGTATGCAAACTGCGTGTTGGCAGTTATGGTTTCCGATCGTTTTACGGGAGCTCGGAACCCGGCACGCCTCCCCACCACGATTCAATCCCGTCGAATCCGTTGCGCCCCCAAATGAGAAGCGGTTCCTGGTGGGTACCTAAAGCTGATTTTAGCAGATTCCGGATCGATTTGCGGCGCGCAAACGCAAGGCGATGGGCCTGCCCAAGCATACAGTTCCGGTCTTCGGACGCTTTACATCGGTCTGCCGTTTGCTAGCATGGATCGGGACCATGCGAATCACTGTTATTGGAACGGGTTACGTCGGCAGCGTCACGGGGGCCTGCCTGGCGTACCTGGGGCACTCCGTCACCTGCGTCGACAACGATGCGGCGAAAATCGCCAGCCTGCGAGCCGGCCGCGCTCCCATCTACGAGCCGGGCCTCGACGAAATGCTGGCGCTTGCTGCGTGGCAGGGCGGTATCGAGTTCAGCACGGACCTGGCCGAGGCCGTGGCGGCCAGCGACGTCATCTTTATTGCAGTGGGTACGCCTTCGCTTCCTTCCGGCGAAGCCAATTTAATGTACCTGGAGGCCGCCGCCCGCTCAATCGGCGCCGCTATGGACGGCTCGCGCTTCCGCGTCGTGGTGAACAAATCCACAGTTCCGGTAGGCTGTGGAAATCTTGTGGAAACTTTGGTGCGCGAGGGCATCGCGGAGAGCCAGCCTCAGGCGGGGGCGATCCGCTTCGGCGTGGCGAGCAATCCCGAGTTTCTCCGCGAGGGCTCGGCGCTGGCCGATTCGCTCTACCCGGACCGCATCGTGGTTGGCGCCGCCGATTCCGAAACGCTCTCGGCCATGCGCACGCTTTACGCGCCGCTGATCGAGCAGCGGTTCGAAGCGCCGCCCGGTGTGCCGCGCCCGGCCGGATTCGGCCGCGTGCCGCTGGTCGAAACCACGCTGACCAGCGCGGAGATGATTAAATACGCGGCCAACGCGTTTCTGGCGCTCAAAATCGGCTTCGCCAACGAGATTGCCAACATCTGCGAACGCGTCGGAGCGGAAGCCGCGGAAGTCATGCAGGGCATCGGTCTCGATTCCCGCATCGGTCCCAAGTTCCTCAACCCCGGCCTCGGCTGGGGCGGAAGCTGTTTCGGCAAGGATATCCATGCCCTGCTCGCCACCGCGCGCGAGTACGGATACGAAGGCCGCATTCTCGCCGCGTCGCTCGAAGTCAACGCGGCGCAGCGGCAACTGGCGATTCAGAAGCTGCAGGAGAAGATTTACATTTTGAAAGGCCGTACGATCGGCCTGCTCGGACTGGCGTTCAAGCCGAACACGGACGACCTGCGCGACGCCCCCAGCCTGACCATCGCGGAGCGCCTGCTGCAGATGGGCGCGCGCGTTCGCGCCTACGATCCGGTCGCGATGCCGGCCTGCCGCGAGCAGCGGCCGGATCTGAAGATCCGCTACTGCGAATCCGCGGCCGAGCTGGCGCAGGGCGCCGACGCTCTTCTGGTGGTCACCGAATGGGACGAATTCCGCCAGCTCGACCTCGCGCAACTGGCCGGCGCGATGACCACGCCGATCCTGATCGACGGCCGCAATGTCTTCGACCCGGCGCACGCCATCGCCGCCGGTTTCGATTACGCCGGCATCGGCTGCCCGCGCGTCGCCGCGGCGCGGCGGGAAGCGGTGAGCCAGCAAGGCTGAATTGACCGCCGAGGCGCCGAGACGCCGGGGTCAAATTGATTGTCTTGCCTCGGTTTCTCGGCGGTGAATTCCTGATTTCGCTATCCTGAAACCGTGCCGGAGCTTCCCGAAGTCGAGACGGTCGCGCGCTCGCTGGCGCCGCTGGTGGGCCGCCGCATCGTTTCCGCGGAGTTCCGCTGCCTGCGCATCCTGCGCGGCGGCGATCCGGACCACATGGCGGCCGAGCTTGCCGGGCGCCGCATCGCCGGGGTGAAGCGCTACGGTAAGTTTCTGGTGATCTCGCTTTCGAGCGGCGGCTATCTCACCGTCCACCTCGGCATGACGGGCCGCCTGCTGCTGGGCGGCGCGCCCGGCAAGCACACCCACGCCATCCTGAATCTGGACCGCGGCGTCCTTTTATACGACGATAGCCGGCAGTTCGGGCGCATTCAATTTTCGGCCGATTTCCCGGCGCGCATCGGCAAGCTCGGCCCCGAGCCGCTCGAAGTCCCGTTCGAGGAGTTCGCGGCCGGTCTGCGGCGCCGCCGGACGCGCATCAAGGCGCTGCTGCTCAACCAGGATTTTCTCCGCGGCATCGGCAACATCTACGCCGATGAGGCGCTGTTTCGCGCCGGCATTCACCCGCTGGCCATGGCGCACCGCCTCAGCCGTGAGCGCGCCCGCCGCCTCTGGGACGCGATCGGCGCCGTGCTGCGGGAGGCCATCGCGGCGGGCGGTTCTTCGATTTCCGATTACGTCGACGCGGAGGGCCGCAAGGGGTTCTTCCAGGTCAGCCATCGGGTCTATCAGCGCACCGGCGAAGCGTGTGTAACGTGCGGAACGGCGATCCGCCGCACGCTGGTGGCGCAGCGGTCGTCGCATTTCTGCCCGCGGTGCCAGAAGCGGTAGACTGGATACGTTGAAACCGGGGTGTCAAGGGTTACGTCGCTACTGGTGCAATTTGTTCGTGTTCTCAGGTTTTAGGCCCTCAACTTCGCGGTCATTTTTTAGAGACTAGGAGATTTCTGAACGTGAAACGCATTTGCCGTTACCTTCCGATTTTTGTCCTGCCGCTCGCCTGCCTGCCATTGGCCCACGCACAGGGTGTCGATTTCGGCATCGGTTTTGGAGCCGTACAAGATAAGGCGGCCAGCACCGGTCTGGACCCCAACACGCTGCTCTCTTGCCAGTTGGGCACCAACCCGTCGGGAGCGGGCTGCGCCTCGACTCCCAGCCTGAGCGGCTTCATGCTTGGCTTCAATGGAGACCTGATGCTGTGGAAGCACTTCGGCATCGGCGCGGAAGTGAGCTTCCAGCCGGCCAAGCAGGATTACGCGGTGCTGCAACCTGAGATTGCGAGTGTGGGGCAGCCGGGCTACACGCTGCAGTCGCGAACGACACTTTACGACTTCAACGGCATCTATCAGCCACTGAAAACCAAGCGCGCTTCGTTGAAGCTGGAAGGCGGCATCGGCGGAGCCAACCTCAAATTTTATGAGAGCGGCTCTTCGACGACGGCCATTACCGGCCAGCAGAACTTCAGCCAGTATTTCGGCAGCTCCAACCACTTCCAGGTGCACGGTGGCGTCGGCCTGCAGCTCTATCTCAGCGGCAATTTCTTCATCCGGCCGCAATTCGACGTGCATTACGTCAACAACCTGACCCAGTTCGGCCGGAACGTGATCACGCGGGAGATGGTCTGGGTCGGATACACCTTCGGCGGGCAGTAGAACGTGGGCATAGCTGGTAGCGCGGGCCAAGGGCCTGCGCTACCGCATGGCGCCGTCACCGCGTGAACTTCTCGTACAGGAACTCGGGGAACCGTACACGGGAAGCGTTATCGAGCTTCCGGGCCAGGCAGTAAATCTGCTCTCCCCGCAGATCGGTGGGAAAGCCGTAAGCTGCCAGTAAGTCCTCGATGAGATCCTTACTCTCGACCGCCCGCCCGGGCGTGTAATCAAGATCTCGATCCGGAAACCGGCCGCTTCGAGGAGATTGCGGACCTCGTCCGGTGTATATTCCCGTATGTGCGATGCGGCGCCGTCGCTACTGGTATTCTGCGGGTTCGGGTATAGCGAGTAGGTATAGGGATTGGCCGATCTCCAAAGAGATTGTTCCAAACTGGCAATGCTGGCGCAGTTCGGAGTTGTGAGCAGGAGCCGGCCATCGCGCTCCAGAACACGATAGATCTCGAACAGCATGTGGATGGGATCGGTTCGCAGGTGTTCGAGCAGCTCACACGCGAGCACCAGTTCAAAGTGCCCGTCCGGGTACGGAAAAGTATCCCGCTCGACGTCGAATAAGTCGACCTCGCAGTCGAGGATTACTGCGCCATGGCGGGAAGCCGCTTTGCGCACCTTCGTCCCGGCCGGCCCGAGAGACGCTGCCGTTACCTGGTAACCCAGGAGGCAGTGAAGGGCCGGCGAGATCTGCAGATACGATCCCAGCTCCAGCATCTGCGAGATGCCGCCGGATGCGGGGCAAGTGCTACGGTCGCCGCCAACCGGCCCGCATGTGCCTGAACGTAATCCGCCGATGCCGTATCGGGCGAATCGAGCGACAGCAGGAATTGCGTTGCCTCTCGCACCCGAGCTTCATCCGGCAGGCCATCCGCGCGATCGGGAGACGCTGCCAGAAGTCGAATTCCAGCGTTAACTTGCGAGAGCATTGCCCTTAAAATCCTTCGGGTTAATCGAAGCAGGGCGATGGCGGTCGAGCGCACGGATCGAGTATACCGTTCCGGCGCCCGGCGGCTGTCCGCTCCTTCGCGCTGTGGTCCCGGACCGGGGCGCACCGCACCCCTGCGGACGCGTGCGCGGAGGCGCGATTTTCCGGTAAGAAAATGCGCCTGCCCACATTTTCAGACCGCTTCGCGTGTTACTATGCAAAAGAACTCCGTCCCGTAGTTCGCAAGCATAATCAATGAATTTACGTTCTCTCTTCAGCCTGTTTTCCTCGGACCTCGCCATCGATCTGGGAACGGCCAACACCCTGGTCTACGCGAAGGGAAAAGGCATCGTGGTCAACGAGCCGTCCATCGTCGCGATCAATAAGAATACGGGAGAGGTCGAGGCCGTCGGCAAGGAAGCCAAGGAGATGCTTGGCCGGACGCCGGGGAACATCGTCGCGATCAAGCCGATGAAAGACGGCGTGATCGCCGATTTCAAAGTCACCGAGCGCATGCTGAATTATTTCATTCAGAAGGCGCACGGCCGCAAAATGCTGGTGCATCCCCGGATCGTGATCGGCGTTCCGAGCGAGATTACGCAGGTGGAAAAGCGGGCGGTCATGGATTCGGCGTACCGCGCCAAGGCAAGCGAGGTGCATCTGGTGGAGCAGGCGATGGTGGCCGCGATCGGCGCCGGGCTGCCCATCACCGAGCCCTCGGGGAACATGGTCGTCGATATCGGCGGCGGCACCACGGATGTGGCCGTGATCTCGCTTTCCGGCATCGTCTATTCACGCTCGGTCCGCGTGGCCGGCAACGAAATGGACGACGCCGTGATGCAGTATCTCAAGCGGAAGTACAACCTGCTGATCGGCGAGCGCACGGCGGAATCGATCAAGATCGAGGTCGGCTCGGCCTATCCGCTGGATAAGCCGCTGACCATGGAAATCAAGGGGCGCAACCTCATCGAGGGCGTGCCGCGCACCATTTCGATCGACGATAGCGAGATCCGCGAGGCGCTTTCGGAGTGTGTGGCTACGATTGTCAACGCGATCCGCGTGGCGCTCGAACGCACGCCGCCCGAGCTCAGTGCCGACATCAGCGACCGCGGAATTGTCCTGACCGGCGGCGGCGCGCTGCTCAAGAATCTGGACAAGCGCATCCGCGAAGAGACCGGATTGCCGGTTTCGATTGCCGACGACCCGTTGGCATCCGTCGTGCTAGGGACGGGACGGATGCTCAGCGATTTCCGGCTGCTGCGCAAGATTTCGATAGACTAGTGTAGAGGCCGGGGATGCCCGGCGAAGGCCGGCGTGTCCGGCCGCGCGGCCGCCATGGAAACCTTCCTCAACCGTTATCGCAACATCACGGTGCTGCTGCTGGTAATTTTTGCACAGTTGGTGCTGCTGGCGGTTCAGGTCAAGAACGATCAGGACGTGCGGCTCATCCGGGTGTGGGCGGTCAGTACCGTGACCCCCGTAGCGCGCGTGCTCGAAGGGTTCCGCGAGGGCGGTTTCGGCTTCGTGCGGAACTATATCCTGATGCACGACGCCAGCGAGGAAAACCGCAGGCTGCGCGACGAGGTGGGCCGGCTGCGGCTCCAGGTGAATTACCTCCAGAACGAGCTTTCCACGGCGGACCGCGCCAAGGCGCTGCAGCTATTCCAGGCGCACACGCAGTCCAAAATGCTGGCTGCGAATGTGATCGGCACGGCCCCCGGCGCCAACTCGAAGGTGGTGTACATCAACCGCAGCTCGCGCGATGGCGTGATGCGCGGCATGGGCGTGGTGACGCCGGACGGCATCGTGGGCAAAGTGATCGCGGCTTATCCGACGGCTTCGGAAGTCATGCTGATCACGGACCCAGAGTTCGCGGCGGGCGTGATCTCGCAAAAAAGCCAGGTGCGCGGAACGCTCAAAGGGCAGGGCACCCCGCTGTGCAAAGTGGATTATGTGCCGTTCGACGAAAAGGTCGAGCCGGGCGACTGGTTCTATACCTCGGGCGACGATCGTGTGTTTCCCCGCGGCTTCCCGGCGGGCGTGGTAAAAAGCGTCGAGAATAACCGCTCGCAGGCTTATAAGGAGATCCTGGTCGAGCCCAGTGGGTTGCAGCATGGGCTGGAGGACGTGCTGATCATTCTCGAAGCGGTGCATCAGCCGATCCCGCAGGCGCCGCCGGTCAATCAGCCCGTGTATCTCGCTCCAGCGCCGCCGCAAACCGCTCCGGCAGATGTCGCGGCCGACGGGAGCGCGCCGCCTGCCGGGCAGTCCACCGCGCCTTCCGGCACGGCCGCGGACAAGATCCGGGCGATCTACCAGCAGGTGGGCGAGGCGCAGGGGCACAATTACGGGTCGGGACCTCCGGGAACCAAACCGCCGGATTTCACGAAACTGCCAACGGCTCCGGGCCAGCAGGCGCCGGCTTCCGCTCCCGCTGCCGCCGCAGCACCGGGTGCGGGGAATGGAGCGGCGGGACAAACCGGTACGGGGCAAACCGGGGGGCGCGCACCGGCCGGGGCTGCGCCCGCCGGGCAGATGCCGTCCCGCATGGCGCGGCAGGCCGGGGGAGCGCCGGGCAGCGAAAGCAGCGCACCGGCTGCAAGGACGCCGGCTCCTGTACGGCCGCCTGCGGCCACGGACTCCCGCGCACCGGCTGGTGCGGCTGAGGCGGCGCCCGTGCGGACGCCGGTAGTGAATACCGTGCCGCGGAGCGGAGTGACAGCGACGGGCGCCGGCCAGGCTTCGGGCGGGGCTGGCTCGGCCGCGCCCGCAATGAGAACGCCCGCTGCCCGGCCGCCTGCGGCCACGGAAACCCGCGCGCCAGGCGGGGGAGTTTCGCCGTCCGGACGGTCGCCGGCTCCGCCGGCCCCGGCGGATGGCCCCGCGGCGCCGGCCACCAGGCCGCCATCGGGCATCCGGGCACCGGCCACGGACTCCGGGGGGCCGGGTCGTGGGGCTGCATCGGCGCCGGCGCGGACAGCCCCCATAAATGCTTCGCCGCGGCCAGGGCAGCCGTCCGGCCCTGACGGCTCCTCGGCGCCGGCAGCGCGAACGCCGTCCACCGCGCGGCCGCCTGCGGCCACGGAATCCGGCCCACCCTCTGGCGGCACAACGGCCGCGGGGCGGACGCCACAGGCAAATGCGCCGCCGCGGGCGAGCGCTCCGAAGACGCGGCAGCCGTCTCCTGAGGATGGCTCGGCCGGGAGATCGCCGTCCGGGAACGATGCCGCCGCGCCCGCTCCGTCTAAGAACAAACCTCCTGCAGTTCCGACCAAGCAATGAGCTACTCGACCAGCCGCATTCTTCTCAGCAGCACGCGGGAAAGCCAGATCTCGCGTTTTCGCGCCTGGGTTCTGCTGGTTGTGCCCGTATTCGCCATTGCGTTTCAGATTTTCGTCCCGCGCTTTTTCCCGCTGGCGCAGTACCTGGAAATGCCGCTGCTGGTGGTGGTCTACTTCGCGCTCATGCGGCGCAGCCAGATTCAGGGGCTGCTGATCGGCGCGACCGTAGGGCTGGCGCAGGATTCGCTATCGCAGAAAATCCCGCTCGGCATGTTCGGGATCGTGAACACGCTGGTGGGTTATTTCGCGGCCTCGATCGGTTTGCGGCTGGACGTGGACCACGCCTTTCTGCGCTTGGTCCTCTGCTTCTTCTTCTACGTCTTCCATGAGGTGATGTACTGGGTCATGGCACGGGCGCTGCTCGGACAGATGCTGACGCTCGAGCTGCAGCGCACGCTGGTGCAGGGCCTGCTGAACGCGGTGGTCGGAGTCTCGCTGTTTCATTTTCTCGACCGGCTGCGGGAATCGGCATAGGCCGGTATGACGGGCCTCCTGGGGCAGCGGGCGTCCGGGGTTGCGGCCGCGGCGTTTGTGCTGCTGTGCGGCTGGTGGTACTGGCAAAGGTGCTGGCTGGCGCAGATGCCGGATCGCGGTCCGAGCGATTTCGAATTCTACTATCACGCCGCGCAGCAGGTGCTGCACGGCCGCTCCCCGTACCTCGAAGGAGGATACGTCTACCCGCCGCTCCTGGCGTGCCTGCTGGCGCCCTTGGCTATGTTCGACTACTTCACGGCGCGCTGGATCTGGTTTGCCATTTCCCACGCCGCGTTTCTGGCCGCCGGCTGGCTGTTGTGGCGGCATCTGGGGCGCGGACGCGCGGCGCTGTGCGCGGTCGCGCTGGTCTGGGCGGCGGGCGGCGCGGCGGAGGACGGATTCGGGCTGGGGCAGGCGGATGCGGTGCTGTTGCTGCTCGGCGTCATCGCGCTGACGAGCGCCGGACGCGCCGCCGCCCTCTCCATCGCGGGAGGCTTCGCGCTCAAGCTGTTTCCCGGCGTTTTGGGAATCTTGCCCGCCATCGAACGCCGCTGGCGCGCCTTCGCCTTCACCGCGGCGGCCGCCGCGCTGCTGATGGCGCTCCCGTGGGCCGCGGTGCGGTTCGGATTGCGCGGCCCCACGGCCCCGCCGGGTGTGGCGTACCTCGCGGGAACGCCGTGCCTGCTGAGCTGGTCGGTGCCTTCAGCGGCGCTGCGGCTTCTGGATTCGCCGGGCCGGTCCGGCCACCTGCCGGCGGATTGGACATTCGGGTATGATTTGCCGAAGCTGCGGCTTCGGCCGGCAGCGGCGGCGGTGTCGCTAGCGGCGGCGGGGTGCGTCCTGGCGGGAGGCGTGTTGGCATTGTGGATCGTTCTTACGCCGGCGGGCGCCGGGCTTCCGGCTTCGCGCGGACAACTTGCCCGGCGGTTGGGGGCAGGCGCGGCGGCCCGGGGATCGCGGGCGGAGTCCGTGCCCGAGCCGGCGGGCATAGTCGCGCGGCGGCTCGCGGATCCGGAGTTGACGCCCGCGCGGCACGCGCTGGCGGGCGCGGGTCTGCTGTCGCTCGCGCTGGCGGCATCGCCGATTTCGTGGTGGCATTACCCGGTGCTGCACTATCCGGCGCTCGCGCTGCTCCTTGCGGGGGCCATACGGGACCGCCGTCCCGAAATGTTCGGCGGCGTCCTGGCCACGGGCGCGGCCCTTTACTGGTTGCCGGCGGCGGTGCTCCGCCACTACTACCGCAACGGGCGCTGGCCGGACGATCCGTGGACCCTGCAGTTCTGGACGGCCCTCCCGGCTCTGGCATCACTGATCCTCTTTGCGATTGTGCTGTTTGCGCTTGCGGGAGGCGGGCGGGAGGCATGTAGAATAGTAGGTGAGCGCACCGACGCTCGGTTGTGATCCTGCCGCCGGCTGACCCAAATCTCGAGACTCCGCAGCTTTCCGAGAAACCGCCGCTGCGCGACGATACGGCATTTGCGTCGGGCAAAATCGCCGTCTTCCAGTACAGCGCGGTGGTGATTTTCATCTTCCTGATCTCCGGCTTCTGGACGCTGCAGGTCCAGAACAGCCAGGTGTATGACGAGCGCGCTCTGCACAACAGCATCAAGACCGTGCCGATCCTGGCGCCGCGCGGCCGCATTCTCGACCGCGACGGCCGTGTGATCGTCGATAATCACTCCTCCTTCAGCCTGATCCTGGCGCGCGAATCGATGAAGACGGAGCACTTGAAGGACATCGCCCAGGGGCTGGACCTCGACTACGCCGACCTGCTGGCGCGCGTGCGCCGCTACAGCCTGCAGCCCAAGTACGTGCCGATTGTCATCAAGGAAGAGCTGACGGAATCGGATCTCGCCTTCGTCGATTCGCACCGCGATTTCTATCCCGAGCTGGTCAAAATCGAGGCGCAGCGCCGGCTATATCCGCAGAACGGGATGCTGGCGCATGTCATCGGCTATACGGGCGAAGTCAGCGAGGATGAGCTGGACAACCCGGAATTCGCCAAGTACAACCCGGGGCAGGTGATCGGCAAGTTCGGCATCGAGCGCGAGTATAACGACTGGCTCACGGGCGTCGATGGCGAGCAGCAGCGGGTGGTCGACCGGCTGGGGCAGGTTAAGCAGGTGCTCGGGAGCAAGCCGTATATTGCGGGGAAGGATCTGAAGCTGACGATCGACCTCGACCTGCAGGCCGTCGCCGAACTGGCCATGGACGGGCCGTTCAACGAGGAAGGCATCCAGTACGATCACAAAAACGGCGCCGTGGTGGCGCTCGATCCGCGCACGGGCGAGGTGCTGGCCATGGTCAGCCGGCCGACCTTCGATCCGAATAAGTTTGCCGTGCGGATCAAGGCCAAGGACTGGAGGGAGATCGCGGACAACCCGGACAAGCCGATGATGAACAAGGCGATCCAGGCCGTCCAGGCGCCGGGGTCGACCTTCAAGCCGTTCACCGCACTGGCCGGTCTGGAATCGGGCACCATCGACGACCAGTTCTCGGTGGATTGCCGCGGCGGCGTCGCACTCTACGGGCGTTTCCAGAAGTGCTGGGTATTTCCGCGGGGGCACGGGCGGGTGGCGCTGCACAGCGGCATCGTGCATTCCTGCGACGTTTACTTCTACACCGTCGGCGCCAAGACCGGCATCGAGAAGCTGGCGTTTTACGGCGATATCGTCGGTTTCGGCCACACCACGGGCATCGACCTGCCGCACGAGGTCGCGGGCATTATGCCTTCGCCGCAGTGGAAGCTGCGCAACTACCGGGAAAAGTGGTGGGCCGGTGAAACGCCCTCGGTGGCGATCGGGCAGGGCGCGCTGACGGTAACGCCCATCGAGCTGGCGCGGGCCATCGGGGGGCTGGCCATCGGCGGGGTCTGGCACCAGCCGCATCTGACCGATGAAGCGGGCCTGTGGAAGGGCGATCACCCGGTACAGTGGACGCTCAATCCGCAGAACGTGAAGGAAATCATCGATGGCATGTACGGGGTGGTGAACGAGAACGGCGGAACCGGAATCCGCGGGCGGCTGCCGAACGTGGAGGTCTGCGGCAAGACGGGAAGCGCGCAGCTCGCCTCCAACGATTTTTTGAAGGGCACGGCGGCGGGCCACGCCAAGAACATGCGGGACAACGCCTGGTTTGAGGGCTACGCGCCGCGCTCGGCGCCGGAGATCGTGGTGGTGGCGCTGTTCGAGCACGGCGTGCACGGGCAGTTCGCGGCGCCGATCGTGCGGGACGTCATCAAGGCATATTTCGACAAGAAGGCGCGGCTGGCGGCGCTGAATCAGCAGAAGCAGCAGGCGGCGGCGACAATCGGCCGCTTCGGCCGGTTGGGATTGGGGATCGGGGATTGGGGATCGGGGACTCGGCCCCCTGCGCAGCCCGCTCCTCCATCGACTTTCGAGGTCGCATATTTTGCCGGCGAAGGCCCCGCGGCGCCCGAGCCCGCGCGCCCGGCTCCGCATCGCCAATCCCCAATCCCCAACCCCCAATCCCCGGAATAACATGCCGCGACATCTTTCCCTTCGAGACCTCGATATTCCGCTGCTCGTCATCGTGCTGCTGATCTGCGGCGTCGGCGTGTTGCAGATCTATAGCGCTACGCTTGGCGTGCCGCTGTTTCGCGGGGCGTGGTGGAAGCAGATCCTGTACATTCTGGGCGGGTTGGCGTTGATGTGGTCGATTCTGGGAATCGATTACCACTCGCTGACGCACTTCGTTCCGGCGCTGTATGCGGCTTCCGTGGCCGCGCTGCTGGGGACGGCGCTGGTCGGCAACGCGGTTTTCGGGTCGAAGCGCTGGATTCCGCTGCCGGGCGGCGTGCACCTTCAGGTATCGGAATTTGTCAAGCTGGTGATAATATTGTTAGTAGCCCGGTATCTAACCGATCTGAGAACAGACGAGTTGGAGATTTGGGAGATGGCAAAGCTGGCGGGCCTGGTTCTGGTGCCCGCGGGCTTGGTGTTGTTGCAGCCGGATCTGGGCACGGCGCTCACCTATCTGGCAGTCCTGGTCACGGGGGCGTTCCTCGCGGGGCTGCGTTGGAAGTATGTGCTGACCATCGCGTTCGTGGCGGTGCTGGTGCTTCCGGTGAGCTTCCATTTCCTGAAGGATTATCAGAAGGCGCGGCTGGTGAGTTTCATGGATCCGGAACGGGATCCCCAGGGCAGCGGTTATCAGTTGATCCAGTCCAAAATCGCCGTCGGCAACGGCGGGATGTTTGGCAAGGGGGTCACGAAGGGGAGCCAGACGCAGCTTCGCTTTCTGCCCGTGCCGCACACGGATTTTATCTTCTCGGCTTTCGCCGAGGAGCACGGGTTCGTGGGCGTTGTTGTGGTGTTGTCGTTGTATTTTGTAATGATTATGCGCATTGTCCAGAATGCGCAGGCGGCGCCCGATCGCGCCGGCATGTACATCTGTATGGGTGTTGCGGGTTTGTTGCTGTTTCACATGCTGGTGAACGTCGGGATGGTGACGGGGAATATGCCGGTCACCGGCATTCCGTTGCCATTCATGAGCGCCGGCGGGTCCAATATCTGGTCGAATTTCTTGGCTTTGGGGCTGGTCAACAACGTCCGCCTCAGAAGGTTTGTGAATTAGCCCGGCTCTGGTTGGCCGGCACGAAGGAAATAGTTTTAGATTTTCGGGAGCCTGTAGAGTGAACAGGGCCGCGATAAGAGCCGCGAGCGTGAGCGAGCGGGCGGCCCGGTAAGCGGTTCCCGGCCGGCTGGTGTCCGAGGAAGCCTCCACCGCCGGCCACGCGTGAGTTCGTCAAGAATCCGGTTCCGCCGCGCGCGGGACTCCACGCAGGGCGCCCACCTTACCTGTATCCTCTTCCTGCCCCCACGGGAGGATTGAATGTCAAAGGAGTTAGTGATCTCGGCGAACCGCCACGAAACGCGTGTGGCGATTCTCGAAGACGATCAGGTCGTGGAGGTGTACCACCAGCGGGAAAACGAGTATTCGCTGGCGGGGAGCATCCACAAAGGCAAGGTGACGCGGGTCCTGCCGGGCATGCAGTCGGCGTTTGTCGATATCGGCCTGGAGCGGGACGCGTTCCTGTACGTTTCGGACTTCTTCGAAGACAACGAGGAATACGACAAGATCGTCACCAGCGTTGAAGAGAAGGTCCTGAAGCTGGACCGGACACCGCAGGCAGCCGCGCCGACGGCGGGCGCCCCGGAAACCGCCGCGCCGGCGGCTGAGGCTGCCGCTCCGCCGGCAGTGGAGCCGGCTTCGGCTGCGGTGGCCGAAGCAGCGGCGGCCGCTCCGGCCGCAGCGCAACCCACGCCGGCCGGGCAGGAGCGCCGCCGGGATGACGACCGCCGGGGCGGCCGGCGTGGACGGCGCCGCCGGGGCGGGCGCGACCGGCGCGGTCTGCCGGAATCGAAGTTCTATACGCCGGGCGCGGCACCGGGTCCGGAAGCCGAGCGGGTGGAGCGCGAGGAGGCCGAAGAGGCGGAACGGCCGGAGCCGGCGACGGCGGTAGCCGCCGCCGAGCCCGAGGATTTTCTGGTGCTGCCGGGCGAATCGCTGGCAAAGTACCGCGGCCCGGAATCGGACGAGCCCGAGTCCGGCAACGGTCACGGCGCCGCCGAAGTCGAATCGGAGGCCGTGAGCGAGATCGCGGCCGAGCCCGCTGCGGAACCCCTGCCCGAGTTGGCCGAGGCCGCCGGGGTGGTGGAAGAGTTGGAGGCAGCGCCCCCGGCCGAAGAATTCCCGGAAGCGGCCGCCGGCGAATCCCAGGAGGAAGCCCTGGAAGAGGCGGCGGAAGCGGCAGTGGGCGAAGCGCTCGCGGCCGCCGTGGAGGAGGAAACGGCGGCGGAAACGGCAGCGGCGATGCCGGAGGAAGTGGAAGCTTCCGAAACGGCTGCGGCGCCTTCGGGCGAAGAGGCAGAGGCCGCTCCGGCGGACGAGGAAGGTCCCGAGCCGGCGCGCATTCCGACGAGCCTTACAGCAACTCTGCGGGAGCAGGGGCCGCGCTACCTGCAGCATCGCGTTTCGCGCCGCATGCGGCGCAAGGGCAGGGAGGGCCGGGAAGGCCGGGAAAGCCGCGGCCCGGCGCCGGAAGGCGGCCGCCCGCAGGAAGCGCCGCGCGCCGATGGACGCGAGCAGCGCACGGGCGAGCATCGTACGGTGCAGGCGCCGCGCGCCGAACGTCCCGAGCGTGCCGAGCGCGGGCCGAACCCCTCGATCACCGACCTGCTGAAAGAAGGGCAGGAGATCATCGTCCAGATCGCCAAGGAGCCGCTCGGGCAGAAGGGCGCGCGCATCACGAGCCACATCGCGCTGCCGGGCCGGTTCCTGGTCTACATGCCGACCGTCGACCATATCGGCGTATCGCGGAAGATTCCGAGCGAAGAGGAACGCTCGCGCCTGAAGCGCGTGTTGCAGACGCACCGCACCGGCATTCCGGGCGGTTACATCGTGCGCACGGCGGGTGAGGGGCGCAGCGAGGAAGAGCTGCGCGCCGACATGATGTTCCTCTACAACCTCTGGCTCGACATGCGGCAGAAGGCCGAGCGGCGTCCCGCGCCGGCGCTGATCCATCATGACCTGAACGTGGTCGAGCGCATCCTTCGCGACCAGCTCACCAGCGCGTTCAAGAGCATCTGGGTGGATAACGAAGAAGTCTACGAGAGCGTTCTGCGCTTCGTGCAGCGCTTCCAGCCGGCGCTGGTCAACCGCGTCAAGATGTACACGCGCAGCACCCCGATCTTCGACGAGTTCGGCATCACGAGCGAGCTGGAGAAGGCGCTGCGGCCGAAGGTCTGGCTGAAATCCGGCGGCTACATCGTCATCAATCAGACGGAGGCGCTGGTGGCGATCGACGTGAATACCGGCAAGTTCGTCGGCAAGTCGAACCGCCTCGAAGACACGATCGTCAAGACCAACACGGATGCGATCAAAGAGATCGTGCGGCAGATCCGGCTGCGCGACCTGGGCGGGATCATCGTGGTCGATTTTATCGACATGGACGAGCGCCGCAATCGCCAGAAGGTGATGCAGGCGCTCGAAGAGGCCATGCGCGCCGACCGCGCCCCGTACAAGATTCTCCAGTTCAACGATTTCGGACTGGTGGCCATCACCCGGAAACGGGTGAAGCAGAGCCTGGAGCGAACGCTGTGCACGCCCTGCCCGTACTGCGAGGGCGCCGGCTACGTGAAGAGTCCCTCGACCGTGGTCAGCGAGATCCTGCAGGAGGCGCAGAAGCTGGCCAAATCGCTGGACAGCAAGGACGTGGTTCTGCGTGTGTCACCCGACGTCGCGCGGCTGCTCAAATCCAACCAGAACTCGTACCTGCAGGAGCTGGAGGAGATCCTCGGCCGCACGGTGATCATCAAGACGGATAACCAGTTGCACCAGGAAAAATTCGACCTGGCGTAAACGGGGCCGGTGGACCAGAGATCCGGGAAGGTGGTGCAGGACGTGGGCCTGCGCCACCTTTTTTGTTTTATCGCGCGAAGCTGATGCGCAACCCAGTTGAGATCAGCACGTCATTGCGCTGGCGGCCGAAGAGCGGGTTGCTCAGGAAGCTGTCCGCCGCGGTCACGTGAAAGCCGAGCCATTTCTTCAGCATGGTCACGGCGCCGAGATTGAAATTGAAGCGGTACTGGCCGGTTTCGGAGAGATTGCTGAAGAAGCGCGCTCCCTGGTTAACGCTGGTGGTGCCGTTGAGCTTATAGCTGAAGTCGTCGCCGAAGTTGGCTTCCGCCGAGTTGCGGTCGACTCCCTGCATGAACTGCTCGCGCTCATAATCGCCGCCCAGCGAGAGTGACAGCGTCGTCCTCTCGCGCTTGATCCCCTTCCACCCAAGCCCGCCGCCCGCGACGAAGCGCAGATCCAGATCCTGAAACCGGTCGTGCTCGTAGCCGTTGAGCGTCGAGAGGAACAGATTGGGCGTCACGTCGCGGTTGTAAGTCCAGTTGGCGCGGATGGCGCTGGCGACGGCGCTCGAGACGTTGTTGATGGTGGCGGTGCCGTAGATCTGGTTGAAGGTCACGGAGATCTTGTCGTTGGTCGTCGTGCGGGTAGCCACGATGTTCGTGGTGAGGGTGTCCGTGCGGGCGTTGCCGCGCGCGAGCGCCAGTCCGGTATCGATGAAGCCGCTCCACAACTCCAGCAGACTCGGGTGCTGCAGGCGCTCCCAGGCGTGCTGCTCGGCGGCGTTCCGCACGGCGACCACCTGATCGAGCGGTGCGGGTTTCACGCCCTCGGGCGTCTCGACCTCGAGCAGGTTGCCCTCGGTGGTCACCTTGCCCGCCAGGCGGCGGTCCTCCGGCATCACGACCGTCAAAACCTCATCCGAGCGGACGCTCTTCACCGCCGTCCACGGCATGCTGACTTCACCCAGGAATTCGCTCTTGATGGTGAGCTTGCCGCCGTCTTTCTTGATAATGGCGCCGGTGATGACGTCCCCGTTCTTGAGCACCACCTGGTCGGCGGCGAGGAGACACGGGAAAAACAGTAGAAAATACACGGAGCGCGGCATGATGGCAGTGTAGCAATCCACACTGCCGGATGGAGGAATGGGCGAATTCCAATACGGCTGCTACTGGTGGGCCGAGTACTGCTGCTGCGGCGGGTTCAGCGTCACTTCGACGGTCTTCTCATCCTCTTTGATCTCGAGA
This sequence comes from Bryobacteraceae bacterium, assembly GCA_035293845.1. Lineage (GTDB taxonomy): Bacteria > Acidobacteriota > Terriglobia > Bryobacterales > Bryobacteraceae > DATGMB01. The sequence continues at coordinate 3,376 of DATGMB010000161.1, read as the reverse complement.
TCCTTGCCGTAGGTCTGGTAGCCTTTGGCGATCACCTGAATGCGGATCTTGCCCTGCGGAATCGGCGGAATACGCGCTGTGCCCTCTTCGTTGGTGCGCAGCTCGTACTCCGGGCAGTCGTGTTTCCCGAGCTTGGTGAGCTTGCGGTCCATGCAGCGGATCACGACGCTGGCGCGGTCGATGGGATGCCCGCCCTGCGTCTTGACGATCACGCTGAGCTTGGTAGTCGGGGCCTGGGCATGAAGGGCGGCGCCCATGGCCGCCAGCATGACGAAAATCGCGGCGGGCAGGATTCGAATGCGCATATCCCGATTATATGCCCACCGCTATATGCCCGCTGCTAGGGCGTGGTTGGCTTGACGCCGCTATGCGGGAGGTGCGTCTTGCGGGCGATGTCCGGCCAGAATTCCTTGAGGATATTTCCCGCCATGTCGAGCCCGATCTGCTGCCCCCAGCGGCCGAGGTTGTCGCTAACGGTGCGGCCGTCCGGGTAGTAAGCGTTCGAGATCCCCACCGCCACGCCGTTGCCGAGGAGCTCCGAGACATTGACCGCATGTCCGCCGGAATCGGTGCGGGTCCAGAAGATCTGCTTCACGGCGTGACCCAGGCGGCTGCCCGTGCTGTGGCCTTCGCCCCACCGGAAGTAGCGCGGATCCTGGTGCAGCAGAGTGGGAAAAACCGCCGTAGTCATCACGTCGCCGATCGCCAGGTCGGCGTAGTTCGTGCCGAAGCGGTGGAAATATCCCTGCGCACCCTGGCCGAATGAGGGATGGGCGTTCGTCCACTGATCGATCCCGGCCAGAAAGCCGGCCAGGATGAACGTTCCCGGGTCGGTCGAGTCGCGCCAGGCCAGATGCCATTTTTCACTGGCGGTCAGGGGCTGGTAGTGAGTGCGATCGGGTGTGGTGCGGTAGTTCGGAATGATCCAGAAGATGTGCTTGCTTTGAGTTGCCGCTTGCTGGCTGGTGGCGGCCGGGTTGGGCGATGGGCCAGTGGGGTCCGGCGCCGTGCGCGAGGCCTCCTGGCCCCAGGCACAGGCGATAGCGAAAAAAAGAATCGCGAGTCGATGGTTTGGACGTGCCACGGAGGGCTAATTGGCAGTTCGGATTCCACAGGATCGGAAAACACCCTGGAATTCACGGTGCAAACGCACGGGCGGAGGACTTGCTATGAAGCGAACATGCATCGCGCTCTGTATCGGCTGCTGCCTGCTTCCGGCGGCCGCGCCGCGCAAGGATAGCGAAAGCGCGGGCGTGCGGCGCGCGATCGCCTGGGAGCGATACAAGGATCAGGCGGCCGCGCGGCAGGCGCAGATGGAAAAGCGGCATCCTTCGGTGATGCGGCAGGGCGAGGCCAACCGCGAGATGGAGACGGCGACGCCGCCCGCCAACCGTGTGACCGATCCCGGGCCGCGCGAGTGGCGGATCCATCACTGAGCGGCCATGCCAGCAGACGCGCTGGGCAATCAACTCAGTCACCGAATGCTTCACCAGGCGCGGATCGCGACCGTCCAGGAAGCACGCCGCCAGGCGCGGAACCAGGTTCAGCCGCCGATCGGCCTCGCGCAGCAGTAGGCCACCGGCATCGGTGGTAATGGTCCCGCCGTCGAAGCCGGCGACTACCCGGCGCGAAAAATGGGCTTGGAACTCGAAAAACCGCCAGAACGTGGCGGTTTGGTGTGCGCCGGACCGGCCATGAACGGGTGCGCGAAGGCCCTGCCTAGCGCCGGTCCCAGTTCAGTCGCATGCGGTTGCGGCCGTCGCCGGCTTCGATCGTGATGCTGTTGATGTCGTCGCGATCGCCGGTCGAGAGGAACATCGGCCCCCGGAAGCGCCGGTCTTCGGAGACGACGTCGGCGCGCCAGCGGCCGCCTTCGCGCCCAGTCACATTGCCATTGAAGACCAGCTCGCGGCCACGTTCGCCGCGGAACACGGCGACCACGCGGCCGCCACGGTCGATATCCACGCTGGCGTCGCCCAGCCGCATTTCAAAGCCGTCGGGCATCGATGCGGCGCCGCGCCCTTCGCCGCGGAAGTGCAGCACGTTGTTCCAGGCGAATCCGGGCGGCCCCGGCCTGCGCTCCGGCTCCTCGCCGCGGAAATCGGCGGCGCGCATATCCCAGCTCAGGCGGAAATGGTAGCGGCCCACCCCGCCCTCCGGGTCCCGGATTGCCACGGCCGCCCCATAGCCGTTGCGGCGCGACGGCTCTTCGAGGAGACGGATCTGCCCGCGGCCGTCCTTGACCTCGAAGCGGAAGCCGGACACCTCATGATCGGGCAGCGGCGCGTTGCATTCGGAGCCGTCATCCCACGGGTCGCGGCCGGCCAGCGTCCGCACGAAGACCATGTCGCCCCGTACGGTGACCTCGGCTTCGTTATCGACCTGCAGACGGATGTCGCATTGGCCCCTGCCGAGCGGCACATCGCCGCGTGTCATGCGGCGAACCTGGAACCGGGTGTCGGCGAATGAGGGCGCGGCCAGTAAGAAAAAAGCGAGCATCCCGCTACAACCGATAAGGCGCTTCATGCAATCAGGATAGCGCGCTTCAAAACCACGGTACGATGAAAGGAACATGTATCGTTTCGCCCTGTTCCCGCTCGCTGCGCTGGTCGCGTTTCATGCCCTCGGCCAGGAGCCGAAGCCGGTCACTCAAACACCCCCACCCGCTACGGCCGCTGCCGCTAAATCGGATGAGAAAGCGCCGCCGCTTCCTCCGGACGCGCACGTCGCGCAGACGATTCAGTTGGAAGGCAAGCCTCTCCACTACACGGCTACCGTCGGCACGCTGCCGGTGTATGACAAGGACTCGAAGAAATCCGGCGAAGTGGTTTTCACAGCCTACACGGTCGAAGGGCCGGACCGCCCCGTCACGTTCGCGATGAACGGCGGGCCGGGCGCGGCTTCGGTCTTCCTCAATCTGGGCGCCATCGGTCCCAAACGTATCCGCTTCGGCGAGGAGGGCGACAGCCCTTCCGATCCCGCCACGCTGCATGACAACGCGGGCACCTGGCTCGACTTCACCGATCTCGTCTTCATCGACCCCATCGGCACCGGCTTCAGCCGCTCGCTGGTCTCCGCGGATCAGACCAAGAAGGATTTCTTCACGACGGAAGCGGACATCCAGTATCTCTCGCGCGTCATCTACGATTGGCTGCTGAAGAACGGCCGCATGGGTTCGCGCAAATATCTGGTCGGCGAAAGCTACGGCGGATACCGCGGGCCGCGCATCACGCACTACCTGCAGACGCAGCTCGGCGTGGCGATGAACGGCGTGGTGCTGGTCTCTCCGTATCTCAACCCGACGCTGGGGGATAACGGCGACGTTTCGCCGGTGCCGTGGATGCTCACGCTGCCTTCGATCGCGGCCGCGCATCTC
>DATGMB010000160.1:0-10341 GCA_035293845.1 Bryobacteraceae bacterium | reverse complement strand
CGGCCATAACAGGCCCTGAAGATAGCACGAAAAACACATGGGCACGGTTTCTCCATTCCCCGACGAAGAATACGCATGCCGTGGCCATTGCAATGCCTACAAGAGGCCAATGCAAGGCCGATGGCGCTCGATCGATTCCAGTCCATTCGCTGTGTCCGTCCTCCGCAGCCCCCGTAGGGTGGCTGCCCTATGACAACAGTACTAAAATTCACCAAGCCTTCGAATTCGTCAATAGAATACAAACGAGCGGGTCTGAAATCCCATTCCGAATAGTACTTTTCCGATAATTCTAATCGACTGAAATTTAGACGTTTAGTTCATTCCGTACTAGGAGTATCCGCGATAGAATATCGGGGTTTTACCGGATGCTTGGCGGAGCGTATTATTACTCCCCTATAGCTGCGAGAAATAGGCCTAAAGGGAACGAATGGACTTCCGCGAGCTGGAGCGCCGCTTCGTCGAGCGATTGCGCGAGCGGGTGCGTGCGGGAGAGTTCACGGAGCGCCGGCTGGCTCAGATTACCGGCATCTCGCAGCCGCATATCCACAACGTGCTCAAGGGGAAACGGTTGCTTTCGATGGAAGCGGCGGATGAAATCCTGCGCGTCCTGCGGATGGATTTGCTCGACCTGCTCGATCCCGAGGAGCGCCGTGGTGGCGAATAGAACGGCGCATGTCCAGCGCTAAGGGCCTGGCAAAACGTACTAGGAAGATGCCCTTACTCCGGATTGCCGATGCCGAATGGCAATTCCCCTATGATAGTTCGGTGCCCTGGATCCGGCGCCCCTGGTTTGCCGCCTTGTTCTTCGGCGTTCTGGTTTTCGCCACCCGCTATCCGCTCCGTCCCGGGCAGCTCGTGACGTTCGACGACGTCAACTTCGCCTACTCCATCGGGCATTTCGATATCCGCGCCAGCCAGCCGCATCCACCCGGTTATCCGCTGTTCGTGATGGAGCTGCGGACGCTATGGTGGCTGCGATTCCGCCGCATGGAAACGCTGCTGTTCGCGCTGGCGGTGGCGGGGAGCATCGCGGCATTGGCTCCGGTGGCCGTCGCGGGCAATCGCATGATGGGCGGCGACTCGGGCTTCTGTGCGGCCTGCCTGCTCGTGCTCCATCCCGTTTTCTGGCACGCCGGGATCACCTCCGCGGTGCGGGTGCAACTGGCGGTGGTTTCGATGGCCGTGGCGGCGTGCTGCTGGCGCGCCTGGCGCGGGCACCGCCGATGGGTGCTGTGGAGCGCGGTTGTCCTGGGGCTGGGGGCGGGCATCCGTCCGGAAACGGGCCCGCTGCTGTTTCCCCTATGGGCGGCGTGCGCCTTGCGGGCGCGGGTGGGGTGGCGGGCTGGCGGCAGGGCGCTGGCGGCGATGGCCGGCGCGGTGCTCGTCTGGTTGGCTCCAGCGATGCTCGCTTCCGGCGGGCCGGTGCCGTTCGTCCGGGCCTGCCTCGACTACCTCTCGGATCAGGCTTCGGTGAGCTCCGGGCTGTTCGGGGCGGCGGGGCGGCGCTGGCAGACCACGTTCTGGCACACCGTCGTGTGGACGCTGTGCGGGCTTCCGGGATGCGGCGCGGCGGCGGTGCTCGCCTGGCGGCGCCGGTGGGGATGGGAATTCGGCTGGGAGCGCCTGGCGTTTCTCGCGCTGTGGTTCGCTCCGGCGTTCGCCTTCGCCATCCTGGTACACGTGGAAGACCCGGGGCATGCGCTAGCGATGCTTCCGCCGTTGGCGCTCGCCGCAGGATACCTGGTGAGCCGCGCGCTCGACCTTACCCAGGCCGAGGTCTCACCGTGGTGGGGCGCGATCGTGGCCGCGGCTTCTCTGGCGGTGGCGTGGATCGTCGACCGGCACAGCGCGGAATTCGCCGTGCTTTGGCTTCCGGCTGCGTGTCTGGGCGGCGGCCTGGTGCTGCGGATGGGACGGGTGAAGAATTTCGGAGTCGTGCCGCGGGCGCAGGTGCTGCTTGTCCTGCTCGCGCCGGCGGCGCTGCTGGACGTCACCATGTTCCTGCACCGGGGCTGGTATTACCGCGGTGCAGCGGAATCCGGCTGGCACGCGGCCGCAGACCGGATCGAGGCGGATTTGGCCAGTGGTCTCGCGCTGACTTCGGCGGAGCATATCGCCAAGACCCTGGCGGTGGATGACCACACCATCCGCGAAGTGCGGCGGCTGGCGGCGGAGCGGCCGGGCGAGACAGTCGTGGCCTGGGAGAGCGGCCCGGCGGCGTGGCGCAAAATCGCGTACTACGCGCCGGAGCTGCCAGTGGCCGTGCTCGATCATCGGCGCATCCGGGCCGGGTCGCCCGCAGTAGTGGCGTGGTGGCGCGGGAACCGGCTGGAACGCCCGGAGCAGTCCGGTGCGCCGGTGCGGATGTCCGTCCCGGCCGGTGCGCGGGTGATCTGGGTATTGAAGCCCGGGAGCGAATTCGAGGCGGCGGTGCGCGGAGCTTTCGCGGCCCAGGCGGCCGGGCCGGTGTGGTACACGGATTTGCCGGAGTCCTCCGGGTCGCGACCGGTTGGCGAATATGAAATCGCGTGGTGAACGCGGGCGAAACAGCCGCCGCTATGCCTTCGCTGCCAGCTTGCCCAGCCGGACGGCGTTTTCCATCAGCTTGAGCCCGTGGCGGCCCTCGGCGCTGAGAATCGATTCGGGGTGGAACTGTACGGCTTCGATGGGCAGCTCGCGGTGCCGCACGCCCATGATCACGCCATCCGCGGTTTCCGCGGTGACTTCGAGGCACGCCGGGAAGGTTTCGCGGCGGGCGAAGAGCGAGTGGTAGCGGCCCACCTGGAATTCCGCCGGCAGTCCTTCGAATACTCCGATGCCGCGGTGGCGGACCATCGACGGCTTGCCGTGCACGGGGTAATCGAGCACGCCGAGCTCGCCGCCGAAGGCTTCGACCACGCCCTGCAGGCCGAGACACACGCCGAAAACCGGGATGCCCAGGCGCACGGCCTGCCGCACCACGTCGGGAACGCCAAAATCGGCGGGGCGGCCGGGCCCTGGGGAGATCAGAACCAGGGTCGGGGCGACCTGCGCGATCAGCTCCGGCGGGAAGCCGGCGCGGTACGTGACGACTTCGGCGCCGGTCTGGCGCGCGTAGTTGGCGAGGGTGTGGATGAAGCAATCGTCGTTATCGACGAGGAGAAGCTTCGCGCCGCTGCCCGCCGCTTCCCGCTCGACCGTCGCGGGAGCAGATGGCGCCGCCGGCTCGCCCAGCGTGCGGAAAAACCCGGTAGCCTTGAGGCGGGTCTCGCGCTCCTCCATCGCGGGGATGGAATCGTAGAGCAGAGTGGCGCCGACGGGATAGCGCGCGACGCCATCGCGCAGATAGGTGGTGCGGATCAGGATGCCGGTGTTGATGTCGCCGTTCAGCGAGATCATCCCAACGGCGCCGCCGTACCAGCCGCGCGCGTCCTTTTCGAGCGATTCGATGGCTTGCGCGGCGGCCTTTTTGGGCGCGCCGATCACCGTCACTGCCCACATATGGCTCAGGAACGCATCGAGCGAATCGAAGCCCTCCTGAAGGAAGCCTTCGACGTGGTCTACGGTATGAAAAACTCCGGCGTAGGATTCGATCAGGCGGCGGCCGATGACCTGTACGGTGCCGGGCTCGCAGACGCGCGACTTATCGTTGCGGTCCACGTCCGTGCACATGGTGAGCTCGGATTCTTCCTTGGCCGATTGCAGCAGCTCTTTGATGTTGTCCGCGTCGCGGAGCGGGTCGCCGGTGCGCTGCGCAGTGCCCGAAATGGGGCAGGTTTCGACGCGCTGGCCCTCCACCCGCACGAACATCTCGGGCGAGGCTCCGACCAGTTGCTCTTCGCCAAATTGCAGCAGGAATTCGTAAGGGCTCGGGCTGGCGCGCTGCACGCGCTCGAATAATTCCGACGGGCTGCCGGAAAACGGCGTGCGGAAGGTCTGGCGTAGCACGACTTCGTAGTAGTCGCCGCGGCGCATTCCTTCGCGGACCGCCTCGACCTTCGCCATGTACTCTTCAGGCGTGTGATCGCTTTCAATCGGGCCGCGCTCGACCGTTCTCGCTGCGGGGACCGCGGCGGCATCGCGCGGCATGCCCTCGGTCGAGACGCCCTCGCGCGAGAATTCGTACCGGTAACGCTCGACCTGTTCCTTCTTGCGGTCCATGAACCAGATGTCGTCGCAGAGGAAGAGATGGAGGTCCCGGTGGCCCTTGCGGGGGAGCCGTCTGGGAATGGGCTCGAACTGGAAGAGGAGATCGTAGCCGAAGGCGCCGACCAGGGAGAGGCGCGAGTCTTCTTCGCCGCGGAACTCCGCGATGAGGGCGCGGAGAATGGAAAATGCCGAGGGCTGCTTGCTGCGTTCTTCCTCGGCGAAGAGGGCCGGCAGAGGCTTGAGGCGGCCGGCGAGAATGCCGGATTCCCAGCCGAAATCGTCCCAGTGAGGGTGGGCGCTCAGGACGGGCTCGAGAATGCGGGCCAGCGTTTCGCCGCGGCCATTGAGCGGGCGGAACTCGACGCGGCGGTCCCAGGCAACGATTTCGAGCGGCGGGCGGGTCGAGGCGATGTCCCAGCGCGAGTACCTGCCGGGATACTCGTATCCCGAAGAAAGGTAGATGCCACGGTGGCGATCGAGGTCGCGCAGCAGGTGCACGAGACCCTTGCGGAAGGCGGCTTTCGAAAGGGTGCGGGTGACCTCGATCCCGTGGGGAGTGGTGTAGCGATATGCGCGCATGGATTCGCCCCTTGGGTTATCGAACAGGATAACAGACGGGGGCTGGCGGCCGCGCGCCGTGGCCCTTGCAGGCCGGCCGCGCCGGCAGCGGGCCGGACGGGTCGGGCCCCTACTTCAGCCTCGTGAGCTCGTTGATGTCCACGGTCTGCCGCGTGCCGGGACGCAAAGAGTTGATCTGAAGCTGATGGGCCTCGCGGTACATCGCCGCTGCCTCCCGTTTTCGTTTGCCGCCCTTGAGCACGGTGGCATATTCGACGAGCACAGCCGCGGTGGCGGGGCTGTCTGGGCCGTAGGCGCTCGCCGCCAGCGCCAGCGCGCGCTCGATCGGCGGCTCCGCTTCCGCATAACGGTGGCCCGAATAGAAGAAGCGGGCGCGGCTCGTGAGCACTACGATCATGGGATACGAGCGTTCCCCAATCGATTCCAGCAACTCGAGGGCCCGTTCGTTGTATTTGAGCGCCTGGCTGGCATTCCCGCTGCGCGAACAGGATACCGCCAGATTGTTGAGCAGGCACGCGAGCTCGAACGGAGATTTCGAGGCTGCGGGCTCCAGGAGCGCCAGGGCCTCCCGATAGAGGGCGATCGCCTCGGCGTCGTGATGTCTTGCCAATTGGATGGTGCCCCGGTTGGCGATCATGTTGGCGTATTCCGGATCGTCGCGGCTGAGCGCGTTGGCGCGCGGCTCGACGAGGGCGCGCTGCTGGCGCTCGGCCTGTTCCACGTCGCCGCATTCCAGGTACAGCGATACCAGATTCGTGGCCGTCTTCAGGAAATGCCTGTCGCCGCCCGGCCCGGTTTTCTCCCACAGGTGCAGCGCGCGCTGAAAGGCCGCAGCGGATTGCTCACACCGATGCATGTCGCGGTAGACGGTGCCGAGAGTGCTGTAAGTGAGCGCCGCGGGCGCCACATCGGGCTCCAGGTGGCGCGCCTGTTCCAATGCGGATTGGAGGCTCCGCTCGGCGTCGGGAAAACGGCCTTCGCGGGCGAAGCGATCCGCCGTGGAGATGGCATGGAGCCACGCGCTCCGGTCCTGAGGCTGTGCGGAGATCGTCCAGGGTGCTGCCGCCAGCCAGATGGCAGCGAGTGCAGTTCTCGAAATCACGATTCCTCCAAAAAACAAAAAAGCCGCCGCGGGGGCATGTGAGTGCCCCTGCGACGGCCTCCGAGAGCTTCGGTCAGCCAACGTCTAAGGGATGAACTTCACCTTTTTGCGTGTGATTTCGGCTCGGACTGGGAGCCCATCCTGAATGACGAGACCTTCGATCTCGCCATGATTCAGGTCGCGGCAATACCGGATGAATGCACGCCAGGCGGGGTGCAGCGAAGGCGGTTCAGGGGACGCAGCGCTGCGGAGCGCTCCGGGTTCGGGCTTGATCGATACAAAGGCCATGGTTGCCGCTCGCAATGATAAGACGTTGCGCGTGGCATTTTGTTCCGTCGAGGATCAGGCGGCAGGGATCACAAGGTCACCGATGGAGGAGCGCGTAAAGGCGGTTCAGGATTTCGGTAGCCAGACCCGCGGCGCGCGACAGGTTGTGGGCGGCGCCTTCGACGATCAGAAGATCGGTGGGGGCGGGGATCAGGGCGATGGCTTCGCGCAGTTCTTCGGGGGAAGCGAAGGGGTCGGCGGTTCCGTGGACGAAGAGGACCGGAGTGCGGAGATTGGGCAGGTGCGCCGTCCGCTTCTGTTCGGGCTTGTGGGGTGGATGGAGCGGGTAGGCGAGCAGCAACAGGGCATCGGCGATGCCGGGTTGCTCCGCGGCGAGCATGCTGGTCTGGCGGCCGCCGTACGAATGTCCGCCTGCGATCACGCGTCCGCCGGCCATGCCGCGCACGGCGGCAATGGCCGCGGCGATGCCCTCGCGATCGCGCGTGGCGCCCGCGGGGAAGGGCGGGCCCGCGGAGCGCGTCACGCGAAACGGCAGGTCGTACCGCAGCGCCAGATGGCCCTGGTCCGCGCAGGCGCGGGCCAGCTTTATGAGCAGCGGGGTATTGCTGTTGCCGCCGGCGCCGTGAGTGAGCGCGAAGGCGTCGCCGCTTTCGGCGTCCGGGCGGTGGAGCGTGCCGCGAATGAGCGCAGAGGAGAAGGGTTCTTCCATCGGCATGGGAGCCGCCGGTGGGGCGTGAGTCGCGGCGCTAGGCTTCCTTTTTCTTGAGATCGTTATCGTGAGTCTCGATGAACGCGCGGATTTCATCGGCCATGCCGAGCAGCTTTTCCCACTGCTCGCGGTAGAGGGTTACGGGAAAGCGTCCCAGGCCGTAGACGGACAGGGCGCCTTTTTCGCTGACCCGCATGGACATCTGACCGCGGGGCCGCTTCAGCGCTTCGTTTTCGGCGCGAAGCCGCTCCAGTTCCGCTTGCATTTCTTCTGGTGTCGGCATGGTGGCTCAATCCACTCATACCACACGCGGCGGGGGAGCGGTGCGAGCGGGCGCGCCGCTCGCTCACGGCGGTGCCTCTGTTCGCTGCCATGAACCGGTGTGGGGCGCGCACGCACGCGTGGTACGCTGGGGACTTCTCCCGGATGCCGCGCTTCGACTCCATTCTCTTCGACTTCGACGGTGTGCTGCTCGATAGCGAGCCGGTCCACTGGGCGTGCTGGCGGGAGGTGCTGCTGCCGCTCGGGGTCTCGCTCGAATGGGATTTTTACCGCGAGCGCTGCATCGGGATTGACGACCGCCTGATGCTCCAGATGATGGCCGACGGGCGCGACTGGCGCGAGCTGTGGGAGCGGTATCCGGCGAAGAAAGAGCTGTTCCAGCAGCGGATGATCGCGGCGCCGCCGTTTCCCGAGGGGCTGCCCGGGCTGCTCGAAGAACTGCGCGGCAGCTACCGGATGGCGATCGTCAGCTCGAGCGGCCGGTCCGAGATCGAGCCGCTGGTCGAGCGCGCGGGGCTGCGCGGCTATTTCGATACGATCGTCGGCGGCGGAGACGTGGAGCACCATAAGCCCGCGCCGGAGCCCTATCTGCTCGCCGCCTCCCGGCTGGGCGTCTCGGCGCCGCTGGTGCTGGAGGATTCCGAGGCGGGGATCGCCAGCGGGCGCGCGGCGGGCTTCACCGTCGCGCGGGTCGGACACCCGAGCGAGCTCGAGCGGGTGCTGCGGACTGCGCTGGCTATGCCCGCGACGCCGTAGCCTTGCCGCGCCGGCGGCGTGCCTGCGCCGCGCTCTTCGCCTGCTTGGATAGGGCCTTCTTCGACGCCGCGCTCCTGCCTTCCCGTTTCAGAGCATTGCTGGTGGCACGCGAGCGCTTGGCGGACACCTTCTTCGTCGTCTTTTTCGCGCTCGAACCCTTCTTGAGGTCGCGCGAGGCCTGCTTGCGCGTGCGCTCCGACGTGGTTCCGGCCTTGGGCGGCTTCAGCTTGACGCCGGCGCGCCGCGCTTTTGAGAGGCCGATGGCGATTGCCTGCTTGGTGGAACGCGCGCCCTGCTTTCCCTTGCGGATGTGCTCCATTTCTTCGCGAACGAATTCGCCGGCTTGCGTGCTCGCGGATTTCCCTTCGCGTTTGTCCTTCCGTGCTCTTTCGACCGTTTTCTTTTCCGGCATAACCGGAGTGGTTGCACGTGAAGTGCCAGTGGGATGCCTTTCGCGCTATTTCCCGGTCACTTCGCGCAGCACGCGGAGCGTGTTCAGGCCGAAGATTTTCTTCAGGTCCTCTTCGCTGTAGCCGCGCTTGCGAAGGGCGGCTTTGAGGGCGCCCATTTTGGAGATGTCCTCCAGGCCTTTGGGCGGGCCGGAGATGCCGTCGAAATCGCTGCCGATGCCGACGTGGCCGATGCCGGCGATTTTCACGGCGTGATCGACCTGGTCGGCGGCATCCTCCACGGTGGCGAGGACGGGCGCGGGCTTCATCTGGCGATGGTGCTGCTCGGCGGCGTACCTGTCGAGCGCCTGTCCGGTGAGCGAAGGCTCTTCCGTGATACTCGAAATGGCGGCCTTCAACTGCTCGGCGTCCTTCTGGCTGACGAAGCCTTCGCCGAAGTTGATACCCACGACGCCGCCGTTCTTAGCGAGCGCGCGCAGCATGTCGTCGGTCATATTGCGCGGCACTTCGGAGAGGGCGCGGCATGAGGAGTGCGACGCGATCACGGGTCTGGTGGAGACGGCGAGAGCATCGTAAAAAGTCTTGTCGGAGACGTGCGAGACATCGACCAGCATGCCGAGGCGGTTCATCTCGCGGACGACTTCCTTGCCGAAATCGGTGAGCCCGTTGTGGGCCGGCTGATCGGTCGAGGAATCGGCCCAATCGGTGTTGCGGAAATGCGTGAGGGTCATGGAGCGGATGCCGAGGCGGTAGTAGACGCGGAGGACGGCCAGATCGTCATCGATCTGGTGGCCGCCTTCGATCGTGAGGATGGCGGCGATGCGGCCGGAGCGGGTGATGCGCTCGATATCGGAGGCGTTGAGGGCCAGGGCGATCTGATCGGGGTGGGTGTCGAAGAGGCGCTGCATGGCGTCGCGCAGGTCGAGCGTGCGGCGCACCGCTTCGGCGCCATGGTAATAGGTGGGGACCCAGAGGGCGAAGAACGGGGCGTTCACGCCGCCTTCGCGGAGGCGGGGGATATCGACATGGCCGACCGGCGAGCGCTGCGTCAGGTCGGCGCGATCGATGAGGACCCGCTGCGCGGTGTCGATGTGGCTGTCGATGCCGATCGACTGCGCAAAGAGTGGGGCGAAGGCGAACAATACCGGGAAAAACCGCATGGGCAAACTATATCGCACCTGATATGCTCTGCTCATGTCCGGCAAACCGACACCCATTCCGCCCGGTTTCCATTCGATTACACCGCACCTGAACGTGAACGGCGCGGCGGCGTATATCGATTTCCTGAAGAAGGCTTTCAACGCCGTGGAGATGCACCGCTCGCCGGGGCCCGGCGGCAAGCTGATGCACGCCACGGTGAAGATCGGCGACTCCATGCTGATGTTTGCCGACGATTTCAGCGAAGAGTTCCACATGCCGCCGTTTGTGAAAGGCAATTTGCCGTTCGTGCTGAACCTGTACGTGCCGGATGCCGATGCCACGTGGGCCCAGGCGGTGGCGGCCGGCTGCGAGGTGAAGATGCCGCTGGCCGACCAGTTCTGGGGCGACCGCTACGGCCACCTGCGCGACCCGTTCGGCTTCACGTGGGCCATTTCGACCCGCATCGAAGAGGTTACGCCCGAGGAGGCGCAGCGGCGCGCGGCCAAGGCGTTCGGCGGCGGCCATCCATAACGCTACAATTTCCGCATGGCAACCTGCGGATGGATCGAATACGGGGAAGCGAGTCCGGAAGTGCGGGCGGTGTATGACGATATTATGACCACGCGCCGGACGGATTCCGTCAACAACTTCTGGAAGGCGCTGGCGCACGATCCGGCGCTGCTGCGGCGGACGTGGGAGAGCGTCAAGGAGATCATGGCGCCGGGGGCGCTCGATGCGCTGACGAAGGAGATGATTTACGTCGCCGTCAGCGCGACCAACCAGTGCGGGTATTGCATTGCGTCCCATACCGCGAGCGCGCGAAAGGCGGGCATGACGGATGCGATGTTCGCGGAGCTGATGGCGGTGGTGGGGATGGCGAACGAGACCAACCGGCTGGCGAGCGGCTACCAGGTGGAGATTGACGCCAAATTCCAGACGTCGTCCGC
>DATGMB010000159.1:0-26300 GCA_035293845.1 Bryobacteraceae bacterium | reverse complement strand
GGGGTGGTGCTCGGCCGCGATGGCGAGGCGCGGCTTGTATCGCGCGAGAACGGAAGCGGCGCCGGCGAGCGCTTTGACTTCGGCGCCTTCAACATCCATCTTGATGAAGTCGACGCGCGGCAGCGCGAGCTCGGCGGCGATGTGGTCAATCGTGGTGAGCGGCACCTGTACGGACGGGTGCGACGATTCGGGGCGGAGGACGACGCTGTTGGCGGCAAAATTGTTAGGGTCGACGTTGAGCGTCAGGGTGTCCTCGCGGTCCCAGACGCCTTTGGGATAGACGACCGCGCGCCCGGCCGAGATTTCATCCGCCAGGTTGCGGCGGAGGCATTCGATCGTGGCGGGCGCGATTTCGATCGAGACGACGCGGGCGGCGCCGGCGCGCAGGGCCGCGCGGGTGAAATCGCCATCGCTCGCGCCGCAGTCGAGCACGATATCGCCGGGGCGGATAAAGTGGCCGGGGCTCGCGTAGACGCCGCGCTCGATCTCGGCAAGGTTGAACGGAAGGACGAACCGGCTGCCGGCCGGAATCCAGTAGGGACCCTGCGGCGTTTGCCAGAGCTCCAGCCCGCCATCGGTGCGCACGAGCCGGCTGGCGGCGAAGATGCGGTCCTTGCTGCGGCCGATTTCCGCGATGTTGGATTTGCTGAGGACGGCGTGGGAAGCCGGACAGACGGGACTGCGGCCGAGAGCGACCAGCGCCAACAGGCGCGCAGGCGGATAGAGCGCGATCGCACCGGCGAAGGCAACGGCGGCCGCGGCGGCGAGTGCGAGGCGGCGGGGGAGCACAGGGGTATCATAGCGGCCTGGAGCGGCTCGCGCACCGGGCCTTTGCTCGACGAGGATTCGGGCTCGAAGCCGAATTCAGTGCTCGGCGATCCGAAGCCGGCGGCGGTTCCTCCTTCACTGGTGCTCTGCGCTCCGACCGGAGGTGGATCATGCCAATGGAAATCGTCCTATGAGCTTGGCACAAGTTCCCGCAGATCCCCGATCCAATAATCCGGACTGTGCGCGGCGAGCTTTTCGGGCGCGCCGTAGCCCCAGCGCACCGCACACGTCTTGACGCCGGCGCGGCGGCCCGCTTCCATATCGGCAGGGGAATCGCCCACGAACAGGCAATCCTCGGGGCGGGCGCCGAGCGCGGCGAGAGCCGCGTGGATCACGTCCGGTGCAGGCTTGGCGGGGAAGCCGTCCGTGCCCTGGACGTGGTCGAAGTAGGGCAGCAGTCCGAATTGCTCGAGCACGAGCCGCGTGGTGGCGGTCCCCTTCGTCGTAGCCGTGCCTTTACGGCCCGGAAGGGCGGCGAGACCTTCGGCGACCCCGGGAAATACGGTCGTGAGCTGGTGGCCGCGCGCGCGGTAGCAGGTGCGGTACTGTTCGATCAGCCCGTCGATCTCCGCGGGCGTCGCCGCGGGCAGCACATCCTGAAACAGATCGAGCAGATGCAGACCGATGTAGGAGCGAAGAAAGTCGAAGCTGACGGGCGGGCAGGCCGTGCCATCGAGCACGGTCTGAACGGCGCCGCAGATATCGCGGGCGGAATCGAGCAGCGTGCCGTCGATGTCGAAGAGGTAAACGGGAAAAGCTGGAATTGCGGTTGTCCGGAAGACGGGAGTAACGAAAAAGGAGCCAGCAGGCGCAGCAGCCGCTGCGGCCTCCCGACTCCTGACTTCTGTCTCCTGGCTCCTCGAATCGCTCAAGCGGGTTGGGGGCGCTCTCCTTCGTTCAATCCGGGCACGCGGCGCGGACCGTCCGCTGCAGGCCGTAGGACCTGCTGCGTGTGGTCCTCGGAATCCTTCGGACCGCTGGCCGGCGGCGGCGCGAGCGGCTGGCCGTTGATGAGCTGCATCACCTCGTTGCCGTCGAGAATTTCGCGCTCGAGCAGCGTTTCGGCGATCCGCACCATGGCATCCGCATGCTCTTCGAGGATGCGCGCGGCGGTATCGTAGCCGCCCTGGACCAGCTTGCGCACCTGCTCATCGATCTTGATGGCGGTTTCCTCGCTGTAGTCCCGGTGCTGGGCGATTTCGCGGCCCAGGAAGATCTGCTCTTCCTTCTTGCCGAAGCTCAGGGGGCCGAGCTCGCTCATGCCCCACTCGCAGACCATCTTGCGGGCGAGATCGGTGGCGCGCTCGATATCGTTTCCAGCCCCGGTGGTCATGTGATGCATGTACTTCTCTTCGGCGATGCGGCCGGCCATCAGGATGGCGAGCTGCGCCAGCAGGTAATCCTTGTTGTAGCTGTGCTTGTCGTCGATCGGAAGCTGCATCGTCACGCCCAGCGCCATGCCGCGCGGGATGATCGTGACCTTGTGCAGCGGGTCGGCGTTGGGCAGCACCGCGGCCACCAGCGCGTGGCCGGCTTCGTGATAGGCGGTGTTGCGCTTCTCTGCCTCCGAAAGGATCATCGACTTGCGCTCGGCGCCCATCAGGATTTTGTCCTTGGCGAGCTCGAAATCGAGCATCATCACGACCTTGCGGTTCTGGCGGGCGGCGTTGAGCGCCGCTTCGTTGACCAGGTTGGCGAGATCGGCGCCGGCCAGGCCCGGTGTGCCGCGGGCGAGCACCGAAAGATCGACGTTATCGCCCAGCGGAATTTTCTTCGTGTGGACCCGCAGGATCGCTTCGCGGCCCTGCACATCGGGACGGCCCACCACCACGCGGCGGTCGAAGCGGCCGGGACGCAGCAGCGCCGGGTCGAGCACGTCGGGCCGGTTCGTGGCCGCCACGAGGATCACGCCCTCGTTCGATTCGAAGCCGTCCATTTCGACCAGGAGCTGGTTCAGCGTCTGCTCGCGTTCGTCGTGTCCGCCGCCGAGGCCGGCGCCGCGATGGCGTCCGACGGCGTCGATTTCGTCGATAAAGATGATGCACGGGGCGTTCTTTTTGCCCTGCTCGAAAAGGTCGCGGACGCGTGACGCGCCCACGCCCACGAACATCTCGACGAAGTCGGAGCCCGAGATCGAGAAGAACGGCACGCTGGCTTCGCCGGCGATGGCGCGGGCAAGCAGCGTCTTGCCCGTTCCCGGAGGTCCGATCAGCAGCACGCCCTTCGGAATGCGGCCGCCGAGCTTCTGGAATTTCTGCGGCTCGCGCAGAAATTCGATGATCTCCTGCAGCTCTTCCTTGGCTTCCTCGACGCCGGCCACGTCCTTGAACGTCACCTTTTTCTGCTGCGTCGAGTGCAGCCGCGCGCGGCTCTTGCCGAAGCTCAGCGCTTTATTGCCGCCCGATTGCATCTGGCGCATCATGAAGATCCAGAAGCCGAGCAGCACGATAAACGGCGAGGTCTGCAGCAGCAGGTTCACCCAGCCGCTGTTGCTGGTGTCCTTGATCTTGGTGTTGACGTTATTGGCGCGCAGGAGATTGTAGACATCCGGGTAGTTGACCGGGATGTAGGTCTCGAATCCCAACTGCCCGTTGCCGTTGACATACACACCATGGACGTCGTTGCCGGTGATCGTGACTTCCTTGACCTGCTTATCCTGAACTTTGTCCAGGAACTGGGTGAACGTTATGTTTTCCTCGTGGATTCCCTGGCCTTGCCGGACGACGAAAAACAGCAGCATCGCCACGCAAACCAGAACCACCCAGAAAACCAAAGTCTTTAAATTCGAATTCACGAAACCTCCGTACCGGCCACCGTCCCCAGCGGGCGATGGATGAACCACTTCGGGCCGGAAAAACCAGCCCCTCTACACATTGGACGTCGTTCCGCCCGGCTCCGATTCCGAATTCGGCGCCTCCCGGACAACCAGGAGCCGCGTGCTGGAATCGACCGCCGCCGCGGTTGCGCTAACCCCGAAGCGGCGCGTCCAGACCACCGATGCTGCATCGGCGAGCACCGGCCATCCCGCCCGCTCCCAAACCGGGATCCGCGCAAGTTGAAACAGAGCCTTTATTTTCTTCGGGCGGCGTGCGCCCGCAGGCTGGAAACGGTCGCCGGGCCTCCAGGGGCGCAACTCCACGGGGCCGGACAGGCGATCCCGGTCCAGGCAAGACATCTCACCATTATATACGTAATCGGACAATGGAGTAGTTTCCGGCTTTTCAAGCAGTTGGACGTGAATCGCGGCCCCCGGCAGCCGGAAATTAAGCCCTTCCGCGCCGGGCGCCGGGCAGGCCGGAATCGGGTACCCGTAAGTTTCGTGCGCGGTAGCACCCGACGGTGCAAACCGGATCTGCCCGAAGGACCGCTGCACGGTCACCCCTGGGAGGCGGACCGAGCCGTGGCCCTCGGGAGACTCGGCGAGGCGAAGAATGGATTCGGTATGGCCGAAATCGATTCCCCGGAGGTCGCCCTTGGCGTGTCCGATGGCGCGGCGGATCACCCGGCGCGCCATCGCCGGGTGAGCCGCCGCCAGCGGCGCCGCCTCCAGCACCGGACCGGCCGCCGGCAAGGTGGCGTCCCAGTAGGATTCCTCGTCCTGCGCCCATTCGGCCATGCGGGCAAGGGTCTCTTCGATGCGAGGGTTCCACTCCCGCGCGAGCTGCGGCAGCAGCACGTGCCGGATGCGGTTGCGCGCAAAGGCGAGCGTCGCATTCGTCGAGTCCTCGCGCCACGCGATCCCTCGGGCGCGGAGCCAGGTCTCGATTTCCTCCCGGCCGGTTTCGATCAGCGGCCGGACGAGGCCGCTCGCGGTCACCGGCCGGATGCCGGAAAGCCCGGCCGCGCCCGAGCCGCGAAGAAAGCGGAAGAGCACGGTTTCGGCCTGGTCCCGGCGGGTGTGGCCCAGCGCCACCCGATCGGCCCTGCCGGCCAGCGCTTCGCCGAAAAACTCCAGGCGCGCGCGCCGGCAGGCCTGTTCCAGATTGCCCGCGGCGACGGAAAGCGCAGCGCGCCGGACCTCCGCCGGAAGTCCGAGCGCATCTGCGAGCCCCCGCACGAATTCCGCATCCTGTCGCGACTCCTCGCCACGCAGGCCGTGATCGAGGTGCAGCACGGAAAGCGTGAGCCCCAGCCGCGGTGCGAGCTCATGCAGCACGTAGAGCAGGCAGACGGAGTCCGCGCCTCCGGAGACAGCCACGGCCACGCGCTGTCCGGGGACGAACATCCGGTAGCGCGCGGAGGTGGCGGCGACGGCTTCGGGAAGCGAGGGCAACAGTCTCATTTTACGGGGCATTGCTGTTGAGCGGTCGGTTATACTGGCTTGGCTTGGCGGGAGGCAAGGAAATTTCCGGCTGGCGGAGCTACGCCGCGCTGTGCGCACTCGCGCTCGCGGCGTACGGCAATTCGCTGGGCCTCGGCATGACGCTCGACGCACACGGGCTGATCGAAGACGATGCCCGCGTCCACGCGGCCACGGCGGCGAACCTCAAGCTGATCGCGACCACGCATTACTGGTTTCCGCACGCGCAGGACCGACTCTACCGCCCCGTCACCACGCTCTCGTTCCTCTTCAACTACGCCGTGCTGGGCAACGGGGCGCACCCGTTCGGCTACCACGCGCTGAACCTGCTGCTGCATCTCGGGAACGTGCTGCTCGTTCTTGCGCTCGCGCGGCGCGCGCTCGGCGGCGGCGCGGCGGCCTTCTGCGCGGCGGCGATCTGGGCCGTGCATCCCGTGACCACGGAATCCGTCGCCAACCTCGCCGGCCGCGCGGACCTGCTGGCGGCCATGGCGGTCCTCGGAGGCGTGCTCTGGTATGTGAGCGGAAGGGGTTCGCCGCTGGCCTTGTTCCCGATCGCCGCCGCGGGCTTCGCGAGCAAGGAGAGCACCGTGGTGCTGCCCGCGATGATGCTCCTCTGGGATTGGAGCTTCGGCCCGCGCAAGCAGGGGCGCGCCGCGGCGTATGCGGCGGTGCTCGCCGGCCTCGCTGTGGTGTGGTTCATGCGGGAGCGCGTGTTCGCGGCCATGCCGTTGCCGGAGATGCCTCTTGTCGATAATCCCTTGCGCAGCATGGGCTTCTGGACGGCGCGCCTGACCGCCGTCAAGGCCCTCGGGAGCTCGCTCGCGCTGCTGGTGTGGCCGGCGAATCTGGCGTTCGATCACTCCTATAACCAGCTCCCGCCCGCGAGCTGGCGGGACCCGTGGGTCTGGGTGACGATCGCCGCCGTAACCGAGCTGATCGCCGTCGCCGCGTTGCGGAGGCAACGGGACCCGCTGCCGTTCTTCGCCGCCGGATGGTGCGGCCTCGCGCTGCTCCCCACGGCTAACCTCGTGGTGCTGATCGGCTCCCCGATGGCGGTGCGGTTTCTGTATCTTGCCTCAGCGGGGTTTGCCATCGCCGCCGCGGCGCTCGCGTTCCGGCTGCCGGACCGGCGGCTCGCCTGGGGATTGATGACTGCGGCCGTGCTCGCGATGGCGGTGCGGACGGCGGCGCGAAATCCCGCGTGGGCCAGCGACCTCGCGCTGGCCTCGGCGGATGCGCCGCGCGTGCCGCGCAGCTTCCGCGCCCATGCGCTGCTGGCGTCATCCCTGATGCGGCAGGATCCCGAGGCCAATCTCGACCGCGCGCTCGATGAGGCGCAAGCGGCCTGGGCCATCCTGCAGCCGCTCCCGCCCGAGCGCAACGACGACCGCGTGCCGGAACAGATTTCGCTGCTCGCGCGCTCCAAGGCGGCGCAAATGGGCGGCGCGGCCACCGCGGCCGGCCGCGCCTGGCTCGAACGCTCGCTCGAAATGGCGCAGCGCGCCGCGGAAGTGGCGGACGCGCGCACCCGCGCCTTCGCCGAATCGCAGCGCGCCCACGGCCGCCAGCCGCCTCCGCGCGCCGGCTACGAGGATGTCTACCTGAACCTGGGCATGAGCTACGCCGCGCTCGGCCGCGACCAGGATGCTCTGGCCGCGTACCGCATGGCCCGGGTCGAAGAGCCGCGCCTGCGCGAGGCCTATGATGGCGCCATCGCGATCTACGAGCGCCGCAACGATCCCGATGGCGCGGCCGCGATGGTCCTGGAAAAAGCGATGGTCCTCGGGCTGACGCGGGACACGCTGGCCGCATTGACCACAGCGTTCCGCGGCTGCGCCCTCGCCCGCGTGGGCAACACCGTGCAGGTGAACTACGCTTGCCCCGCGGTCGCGCGCAGCCTCTGCGCGGCGGCAGCCGACGCCGAGAGCGTGTTCCGCGAAGGCCGCCGCGACGCCAACGCGCGCCAAGTCGCGGCCATCGCCGCGGGTTGCGCGCGATGAGGCCGCTCGGATTCACGCCCGCCGCAAAAATATATTCCCTTCCCTACGTCTTCCCTCCCCCGAATTTCAGACTCCAACCCCCCGGTGTGCTCCAATCCGCATGGGCAGGCTCAGTCGCGCCGCAACGCCGGCAGCCCTGATCCCAGATCCCCAATCCCTGATCCCTGGAGTCTTATGGCCACCCAAGCTCAGATCGCCGCCAACCGGCGCAACGCGCAACTCTCCACCGGCCCCCGCACCGAGGCCGGCAAGTCCAACGCCCGCAGGAACCGCCTCCAATCCGGCCTCTACGCCGAGTCCCTTTTGATCCCCGGCGAAGATCCCGCCGAGCTCGACGCCCTTGCCGCCGAATACGAGGCCGAATATCGCCCCGCCACGGCCACCGAGCGCGACCTCGTCGCTATGCTGGTCCGCAGCCAGTGGTATATGCGCCGCGTGTCCTGCATCGAGACCGACATGTGGACCATCATGCTCGACGATAGCGACGCCATGAGCGAGGCCCGCCGCACCAACAGGCGCCCCAAGCTCCACACCGCCTTCGAGCA
Organism: Bryobacteraceae bacterium; assembly: GCA_035293845.1. Classification (GTDB taxonomy): domain Bacteria; phylum Acidobacteriota; class Terriglobia; order Bryobacterales; family Bryobacteraceae; genus DATGMB01. The sequence continues at coordinate 18,624 of DATGMB010000159.1, read as the reverse complement.
TTTCGAGATGTCCCTGTCCCGCATCCAGGTCCGCCTGAACTCGCTCGATCGCTCCTTCCATCGCGCTCTCACCCTGCTCCGCGGATTGCCGTCTGCAATCCTGCACACGCCCCGGCCTTGCCGTCCGAGGCGCGCCTGAATGGAAAAAATCATGGAACCAACCGCAGATATTGCCCTAATCGGCCTGGCTGTCATGGACCAGAACCTCATCCTCAACATGAGTGACCACGGGTACACCGTGGTGGCCTACAACCGCACCGTGTCGAAGGTGGATGAATTCCTCAACGATGCGTACATCGGGCTTGCTGGAGCGGCTCTGGCGGCCGGGGAGGCGGACCGGGCGGCCGTCGTGGTGGACGAGATGGCGCTGCTGTTCGGCATGCCGCCCGACACCGTCGAGCGGCTGCGCGTGGTGTACGGGCGCGTCGCGGGCGGCGCATGCGCGCTCGCGGCCGAGCGGGGGCAGATGAAGCTGAATATGGACTGCGCCCGCGTGGCGCGGGACGTGTGCGCGGGGTGGGGGGGACCTGGCCGCGCTGTTCGAGAGCGCGCACCTGGGGATATGGCGGCCAGGCGCCGCGAGGAGGCGCGGGGCCGCGGGTGCCGGGTAGCGCTGGACCGGTGGTTCGTTACCGCGAGTCGCCGGGCGACGGGAACGGGCGACGGTTCAACGGACTGCGGCGATGGAACTCCGCCAGGTCGGCCTCGCTCCGCTGCGCATCCCCGAGACCCGCCTCGGCGCGCGCCCGTTCGCGCAGCAGATCCACCCGGCTCGGCGCTTCGCGGAGCGCGGCGTCCGCAATCTCGAACGCGGCGCGGAACTTCGCTCGCGAGAGCTCATGCCGCCCGGCGCGCGCCAGCGCAGCCGCATAGTCGTTCAGCGTGCCCGCGAGAGCCGAACGGTTCATCAACAGCCCCGGGTCCGTAGCCGCCACCTTGCCGATGCCATCCGCGGCCACAGCCAGTTCCCGCACGCAGCCCGCGGCATCGCCCTTCGCCCATAGCGCCTGCCCCAGATGGCGGTGCGCATCCGCCAGATCCCGCAGCGCGGAGACATCCCGTTTGTCGCGCTCCGCCACCGCCTGCATGCCCTCAATTTCCGTGCGCGCCTCCGCGATTGCCTCCGGCACGCGTCCGCGCAGCAGCGCCACATCGCATTGAAACGCGTGAGCCGTGACGAGCATGCCCGCGGCGGCCGCGCTGCCGGGTTGCACGCCCTGCGCCGCGCGCTCCAGCCGCAGGAAAGTCTGGTGCGCTTGCATCGCGTCGTCCGCCCGCCCCATATCGGCCAGCGTGCCGGCGCGAACCGCGGCATCGATTGCCTCGGCGTGGAGGACGCCGCGGTACGTCACCTCGTCGCTCGCGAGCGGCAGCGGCTTCTCCGGGCTGGTGTATTTCAGGAGCCGGTCGAACAGCGCCGTCGCATGGTCTACCGCATCGATGGCTCCAGCCAGGTCGCCGGTGCGGTTCCGCAGGCGTCCGATCGCCTGCTGCAAAAGCGCGGCAGCATTCAGAGAAGCCGATCCCGGCTGCTCATCCGCCCACCGCGCGGCCTCGGCGGCATAGCGGGCGGCCAACGCGAGTCCCTCGGCCGGATCTTTGGGGGTGAGCGCGAGGTTGTACACGACGGCGAACCGCAGCGCACCGATCTTCGGGTCGCCCGCGTGCCGCTTCCAGAGCCCGTCCAGGATGCGCAGCGCCGATTCGTAACTGCGGCGGCTGCCGGCGGTGTCGCCGATGTTCTGCGAGCCGAGCCCGCTCTGCACCCAGGCCATGCGGTAGTAGGCGCCCGCGAGCTCCAGTTGCAGACCGTCATCCCGAATCTGCTCCGCATTCAGGCCGTCGAGGTACCGGAGAGCGGTCGCCACCAGAGTGCGCCGCGCCTCGACGGTTCCCGGAATTCCGCGGATCGCGTCATGCAGATCGAACATCACGGAATGAGCCAGGCTCTGCAACTGGTGAAAGCGGCGCTCCGCCGCGGCCTGCTCCCGCTGCGCCAGCCGCGCTTTCCACACCGCGACGGCGGTTCCGGCCGCCATGCCGCTCATCGCCACCGCGACCGCGCCCACCGCGAGCCGGTTCCGGCCGATGAACTTGCGCGCGCGGTAGGCCGCGCTCGGCTGCCGCGCCTCGATCGGATACCCGCCGCGATACCGCGCCACATCCGCCAGGAGCTGCTCGACGGATGGGTATCGCTTCTCGGGGTCCGTTTCGAGGGCATGCAAAACGATGCGGTCGAGGTCTCCTTCGATCGCGCGCCTGCGCTCCGCACTCAGGCCCGGCGTCTGGCTGGGCGGTCGAAGCCGCCGCTCTTCGAGGCGGCGCGCCATGTCTTTCAACGTCGCGCTGGCGTGGGGCAAGGCGCCGGTCAGCAGCTCATAGAGCACCAGTCCCAGAGCATAGACATCGGTGGCCGCCGTGATGGGTCCGCCGCGAATCTGCTCCGGGCTGGCATAGGCGGGAGTGAAACGGCGCTCGACCGTGGCGGTGACGGCGTCATTCTGCAGCAGCTTCGAAATTCCGAAATCCAGCAGCTTGACCAGCCCGGCCCCGGTCACCAGAATATTGCCGGGCTTCAGGTCGCGGTGCACTACCAGCCGCCGGTGCGCATACTGGACGGCCTCGCAGACCTGCTCCCACAGATCCAGAACGCCGTGAACCGTAAGAGCACGGGCGGCGGCATAGCGGTCGATGGGCTCTCCCTAGACATATTCCACCGCGATCCACGGCGCGCCCCCGGCGGTCGTGCCCCAATCGAGGAGCGCCGCGATATTCGGATGCTGGAGCTGGGCGAGCGCGCGGCGCTCCACCGTGAGCAATTCCTCGCTCCTGCGGTCCCATGCGACGTAACGCAGCAGCTTGAGAGCCACCGGGCGGTGGAACTCGTCATCGCGCCGCTCCGCCAGGAAGACCACGCCGGCCCCGCCGCGGCCCAGCTCGCGCAGCAGGCGATACGGACCGGCGTCCCATTCGGGCGGCGCGATTTCGACGCGGCCCGGCCGATTCTCCAGCACCGCCGCGGTCCGCAGCTCCGCGGATCGATTTTCCGCGATGAGCGAGCGCAGCTCCGCCGCCAGCTCCGGCGATTCCGCCTGCACCCGCTCCAGCAGCTCGCGCGCTTCGTCCGCGCCCAAATCCAGGTACTCGTTGAACCAGGTCTTGAGGCGTGCCCAATCGCTCGCGGTCAAGGCGTCTCCTGCGCCGGGCGCAGCTCCCGCTGCAGCCATGCCCGGGCCATGGCCCATTCGCGCGCCACGGTTTTCTCCGAGACCGCCAGAGCCTCGGCGGCCTCCGCCACGCTCATCCCTACGAAGAACCGCAGCTCGACGATGCGCGCCTGCCGCTCGTCCCACGAGGCAAGGCGCTCGAGCGCATCATTGAGGATCAGCACGTCGAGGCAGTCGCTCATGGCGAGCTCCGTCCCGTCGAGCGTCACGACCATGACGTCACCGCCGCGTTTGAGCCTCCGGCGCGCCCGCGCATGATCCACCAGGATCTGGCGCATGGCGGTGGCGGCGGTACAGAGCAGGTGCGTGCGGTCCTGGTACTCGCGAGCGCTCTGAGCGAGCTTGAGGTAGACCTCGTGGACCAGGGCGGTCGCCTGCAGCGTGGAAGCTTCCGGGTGGCGGCGCATGAATTGCGCCGCAAGCGCGCGCAATTCATCGTATTCCGCCTGGAAATCCCCTATCATGAGTCCAACCGAGGGCAGACTCTACGGTAAAGGAATTACGCCCTGATTTCAATTCAACTCACGGTTCCAGGCGTTCCGCGCGTACCGGGTACTGTTGGGCGCAAATGGGGCGCGGGCGAAGCAAGTGCTTCGCCCGCCGTTCAGGCGCGGCTACCTCCGCCGCCGCGCCAGCCCCAACCGCCACCGGAGCGCTGCCTTCCACCAGCAGGCTATCCGGTTCGAGCGCTGCGAATGCAGCCGGCGGATGGCCCGAAAATCGCTATCGCCAATCGCGGGGTCAGTTCGGGCTAGCGCCTGAGGCCGCGGCGCGTGATGAAGATCATCAAGCTCAGCCCGCCTGCGAGCAGGAGCACCGAATCCGGCTCCGGCGTCGGGGACGTTAGATCGACGATCTGCAGCCCGAAAACGTTATTACTGATGACATTGTGTACGGAGCCGCCCGTCGTAAGAGTAACGCTGGGAAGGGTCTCATTGGAGAATAACTGATATTGTGCCGGACCAACGGTCGGGCTACCCGGGTTTGTGCTGGCGGTCAACAGCAGGGAGCTTGCGCTGCTGTTGGAGCTGCCATTGCCCCGGTAGTAAAACCTGGTGGTACCGTCCGTGATTGAGAGTACATTAGTCTGAGATCCATCCTGGGACGCGTAGACATACACATCGTACTCCGCATAAGGGATGTTGGAAAGCGTGATCTGTACTTCACCACCGCCCGATGGGTCGCCGTATAGCCCGTCGGCATACATCAGGTTCGTTGCCGAGTTCGTAGTGGAGGGGTGGCTGAACCCGCCATAGACTCCTGCGGCAGTAAAGCTGATAGTCGCCGTGGTAGCTGCGCCGGTGCTGTCGTGCAGGGCGATACCTGTGCCCGAGCCGCCGATGACGTTGTTCCAGTCGGCTCCGGGAACCACCCCAGGTTGATCGGTGGGCTGCATGAGAATCCCACCATTGGTGAAGTTCACGCCAATCGTACTGCCGTAGGCGGGAAGAAATACGGCTGCCATACCAGCCGTGATCGTAACAGTTCGCAGAATCGCTCTGAACATCCTCTCCTCCGTAATGATGCGCTGTTTCGGCCTGCGAACGTCTTCATGGTTCTCCTCCATCCGCCTTGCCGGGAAATCCGAGAAACAGCTTCTATCCTGGTTAACGACGTTCCAGTTTCGGAGCGGTCATCGAGTAGTACTATTCGCGATAAATTTCGCTGCGAACGAATTGGTTGGGTGCATTCCGCGCAAAAGACGGTCAAAACTTTGGCGGATAAATACAGGGCTGTTGCGGCGGCCAATTGACGGAGGTATTCACTGATTCCCAGAGGGGAGGCGCCTTCATTTGCCGGATTGGGTTGCCGACTGGAACACCAACCCCACTCCGGAGCCTGGGTCGCGGCTCCTCCTCGGCGCCGGTTTGTCGGCTTCGTGGCGTGCGTGCCGGCGCCGGTCGGTGTAACAACGCCTAGAAATTCAGCCGCGCGACAAACTCGAGGCTGCGCGCTCCGGGATCGTTGGTGTTATTCAGATCGCGGAACGCGGAGGTCGTCTGCCCGAACGCCGAGCCGATCGTGGTATTGATGTTGCCGTTCGTGACGGCGCCGCCGGGAATCAGGCTGTTCGGGTGGTTGAAGACGTTGAGCGCCTGCACGCGGAACTCGAAGTTCAGCCGTTCCTTGATCTGCGTCCGCTTCACCAGGCTGACGTCCCATTTGGAAAGCCACGGCCCCCACAAAAACACGTGGTCGCAGATCTGCCCCGCGGTGTTGCACGGCCCGATGTAAGGCGAGTTGGGGTTGAACGTGCCGCTGATGTTGAACGCGGCGAGCGTGTTCTGGATCAGGGATTGCGGCAGATGGTACGCCGTGCCCGTGGCGACGCCGTTGGAATTGATCTGGCTGGTGAAGTTCAGGCCCATCATGTTCTGGAGATCTTTGGCCGTCATGTTGTGCAGCACCACGCCGCCATCGTTCTGGTTGAACGTATTGCGGCCGCTCAGAATATTGATAGGGGTGCCGCTTTGCAGCCGGCCCACGCCCGCGATCTCCCACCCGGAGACCGCCTTGCCGAAAACGCCGTGGGCGCCGGAAAGCAGGCTGCGGCCCTGCCCGAAGGGAAGCTGGTAGATCCAGGCGGCCTTGATGCCGTGCCGGATATCGAAGGCAACCGGGCCCTTCTCGCCGCCCCAGTTTCGCAGGGTCGCCAGGTTGGAGTCGGTGAGCGATTTGGAAAACGAATAGCTCGCCTGGAGCTGAAGCCCGGCGGAAAGGCGCCGGCGCATTTCGACCTGGCCGGAGTTGTACGTGGAGTTATTCCGGTTGGTCAACTCCGTCGAGTTGCCGCCGTTGTTCGGGTTCACCTGGAAAAGGTTGATCGGGTAGCCGCCTTGGTGAGATTCGCCATGCGGGTGGCATTGGTGGGGATGGCGTTGGCGGTGGCGCCGGCCTGCCCCTGCATGAGCTGCGTGACCGTCGTCTGGTCGGTGTTGCTGCCGATGGCGGTGGTGATCAGCGGCACATTGACTTGGCCGGGGAGCCCCTGGTTGCCGTAGTTGTTCACGGTCAGCTTCGTGGTCGGAATCAGCAGTTGCGCCACGCTGATGCCGTTGGCGATCGCCAGGTTATTCTGCGCCGCCGCGAACTGTTGCGCGAAGCCGCTTTCGACGACATTCACCTCGTTGAGGTTCACCGTGGTCCACAGGTCCGCGCCGTGGTTGCCGACGTAGCGCAGCTCGATCACCGTATTGCGGCTCAACTGCCTCTGGAACCCGAACGTCCAGCCTTCGACATATTCCGGCCGGATGCTCGGGTTGTAGTCCTCGACGCTTTGGCCGCTTTGCAGAGGCAGCGGGAAGCTGGGGTTGGGGAACGAGGGATCGATGGAGCTCGGGACGACCGAGGGGAAGCTGGAATCGCTGAACAGCACGTCTCCAGCCGGGAAGATATTCGGGTTGGCGGTGGCGCTGGCCGGGGTGGCCAGGCTCCGGCCCTGGTTCACGTTCCAGACGCCGTCCAGGTAGCCGATGCCTTCGCGGATCGTGGAAATGCTGAAGCCGCCGCGCAGCACCGCGTCATCGCCGGTGAGCCAGTGGAGGAATCCGCCGCCGGAAAACCGGTAAGCCATCCCCACGGTCGGATTGAAGCGGCCGGCGCCGCCATCATATCCGCCGGTGCCCGGAGGCACCAGCCAGAACACCGGCGCCGAACCCGTCAGAGTGCCCGGCTGGAACAGGTGGCCAACGCCCGAAACGCCGAACAGCCCGGCAAATCCCGGCCGCGTATACAGGTTATCGAGGTTATTGATGGCGCCCTGGCAGTCCCACCGCAGGCCGCCCGTCAGCGTGAGGTTGCTCGTGACGCGCCACGTATCCTGCGCGTACGCCGCGCCTTCCCGCATGTGTTTGCGGTCGACCGCGAAGTTCGGCCCGTAGGTGCGCGTTTTCTCGCCGAGAACGGCGGAGCTCGTGACCTGCGTCACGCGGCCCGCCACAATCGCGTAGAGATTGGCGGCGTCGCTCAACTGTGTCGCGCTGGCGTCGGGCAGCGTCGTGGTGGTGAAGAGCGAGGTCGAGCCGGTGTTGTCGGGGTCGCCGGCTGCTTGCCCGAGCGTTACGGTATTGAGCAGGGAAGAATTGGAGGCCGCCTGCCACGCGTTCGCTTCTCGGTCAGGTTGTAATCGATGCGGGCGGTCTGGAACTTCCGGTTATTCACCGCCTTGGGGTTCCAGGTGAAGTTCTGGCGGTTGTAATCGTTGTTCGTGGCGATGCGGCTGACCAGCGTGCCGCTGCTGGTGGTGAGCTGGTTGATGAGCGAATACGTCTTGGCCAGCGTGGGATCGGGCGCGGTAGGGAACTGCCGGATCGTCGGCGCGAGCGAGGGGTCCGCCTGCGCGGCAAGAGTAAACAGGTTGACGGTCCTGACCGTGCCGCCGGCGTTATACGTGAAAATGCCGCTGGCCGCCTGCGGCGTCAGCCACGTGCCGGTTTCGACGAACGACTGCGGCAGGTCGAAGAACTCGAAGGATTCGAAGAAGAACAGCTTGTTCTTCTTCACGGGCCCGCCGATGGTGAAGCCGTATTCGTTGAGGTTGATGCGGTCCTTGGCGGCGCCCTGCAGGCAATTGAAGTAGGCGCAGGCCTCGAATGCCGAGTTGCGGTTGGTTTCGTAGAGGCCGCCGTGGAACTGGTTGGTGCCGCCCTTGGTCACGAACTTGATCTGCACCGCGCCTTCGCCGAGCGAGTGGTCGATGGTAGTACATCCGGGACCTTAGGTGCTATGCCTTGCGCCAGAATTAATGGTTAAATCTGCGCGGGGAACGGGCCTTGTGGGCTCGGCGGCGATAACTCTACTTATGCGGCCCACAGGAAGGATGCCCCGCCGATCTCACCTGCGACCCCGCCGCCGGCGCGCCATCCCGTTGACGGCAAGTTGAAATTTATATTCGAAGCCTTTTCAACCGCTTCCCCACCCCCAATTTCAGAGTCCACCCCTCGCACGTGCTTTCCTCGGTTCGAAGCCTGAGGCGGCCGGTTCTGGCCGGCCCGGGGCATCACGACACGAAAGCCTATGCCAACCAAATCTCAAATCGCTGCCAACCGGCGCAATTCGCAGCTCTCGACCGGCCCCCGCTCGGATGCCGGCAAAGCCGTCTCTCGCGCCAACGCTTTGCGCTCCGGTCTCTATGCCGAATCCCTCGTCATTCCGGGCGAAGACGCCGCCGCCTTCGATGCCCTGGTCGCCGAATACCAGACCCAATTCCAACCCGCCACCCGCGCCGAGCGCGATCTCGTCGATGCCCTCGTCCGCAACCAGTGGCTCATCCGCCGCGTGTGCCGCATCGAAACCGACCTGTGGCATGAGATGCTTGAAAACAACCCCGAGGCCTTCCGTACACTGCGGCCGCACGGAGGCCCCTCCATTGCCTTCGCCTTCCGCCACTTCGAGATGGAGCTCACGCGGATCCAGGTCCGTCTCAACACGCTCGATCGCAGCTACCACCGCACCCTGAATCAGCTCCGCGGGCTCGCCGCCGCCCGGCCTGCCGCGCCACAGGTCGAAGCTCCCGCCGAAGCGCCTGAAACATGCCCCGAACCCATTGAACCCACAACCGCTTCACCCGAAATTGGCTTCGTTCCTGCAAATTCCACTTCCGCCGCTCCACCCGCTCCCGATCGCCCATCCCCAACCCCTAATCCCCCATTCCCGGCCCACGCTCCATCCCGAACTCGCCCCCGGCTGCGCTTCGGCGAACGGCCGTGAGGCATGTTATAAGGGAGACTGACGTCTGGAATCCTGCATACGCCCGGCCTTGACGCCCGAGGCGCGCCTGAACGGAAAAAATCATGGAAGCAACCGCAGATATTGCCCTAATCGGCCTGGCTGTCATGGGCCAGAACCTCATCCTCAACATGAGCGACCACGGGTACAAGGTGGTGGCCTACAACCGCACCGTCTCCAAAGTCGATGAATTCCTGAACGATGCCGCCAAGGGGCACAAGAACGTCATTGGGGCGCACTCGATCGAGGAGATGATTGCCCTGCTGAAGCGGCCGCGGAAGATCATGCTGATGGTGAAGGCGGGGCAGGCGGTAGACGATTTCATCGAGCTTCTGCTGCCGCATCTGGAGCCCGGCGATCTGCTGATCGATGGCGGCAACTCGCATTTCCCGGACACCATCCGGCGCACCAAGTACCTGGCCGGGAAGGGGCTGCTGTACATCGGGACCGGGGTTTCGGGCGGCGAGGAAGGGGCGCGCTTCGGCCCGTCGATGATGCCGGGCGGCAGCCCGGAAGCCTGGCCGCTGGTGAAGGACATCTTCCAGGCGATTTGCGCCAAGACGCCGGATGGCGCCCCGTGCTGCGACTGGATGGGCGAGGACGGCGCCGGGCACTACGTCAAGATGGTGCACAACGGCATCGAGTACGGCGACATGCAGCTCATCTGCGAGGCGTACCAGTTGCTCAAGGAAGGCCTCGGCATGTCCAACGAGGAGATGCACCGCGTCTTCGCCGAATGGAATCAGGGCGAGCTCGATAGCTACCTCATCGAAATCACGCGCGACATCCTGGCGTATCGCGATGAAAAAGGCGACTACGTGCTCGACAAGATCCTCGACACGGCCGGGCAGAAGGGCACCGGCAAGTGGACCAGCGTCAGCTCGCTCGATCTCGGGATGCCCGTCACGCTGATCGGTGAAGCGGTTTACGCGCGCTGCCTCAGCGCGATGAAAGAGGCGCGCGTCGAAGCAGCGAAGATTCTCAAAGGGCCGAAATTCCAGTTTACAGGCGACCGCGCGGCGTTCGTCGAGGATATCCGGCAGGCGCTGCTCGCATCGAAAATCGTCAGCTACGCGCAGGGTTTCATGCTGCTGCGCGAAGCGGCCAAGGAATACCACTGGAACCTCAACTACGGCGGCATCGCGCTGGTGTGGCGCGCAGGCTGCATCATCCGTTCGGCGTTCCTCGGGAAGATCAAGGAAGCCTTCGACCGCAACCCGGCGCTCAGCAACCTCCTGCTCGATGAATATTTCAATGGCGTGATCGAGCGCTGCCAGGGCTCCTGGCGGCGCGTAGTGGCGAAGGCGGTGGAATCGGGCGTCCCGGTTCCGGCGTTCACCACCGCGCTCGCGTTCTACGACGGCTACCGCAGCGAGCGCCTGCCCGCCAACCTGCTGCAGGCGCAGCGCGACTATTTCGGCGCGCACACCTACGAGCGCATCGACCAGCCCCGCGGCAAGTTCTTCCACACCAACTGGACCGGCAAAGGCGGCACGGTTTCCGCCGGAACATACACGGTTTAATTCACCGCCGAGGCGCCGAGAAAGTCCTTTTGGTTTTTCCTCGGCGTCTCTGCGTCTCGGCAGTTAGATTGAGGATTGCAAATGGCCACTGGACTCAACATTCGCAAGGAAGGCGCGCTCGATTTTCTCTCGCTCGGCGCGCTCGTACACCGGCTGGATCCGGGGATCGTTCCCTTTCGCAAAGCCACGGAGTGCCTGATTCACGTGAGCGGCGGCGAGTTCAACTGCGCCGCGAATCTGGCGAACTGCTTCGGTATGAAAACCGGCATCGCCACCGCCATGGTGGATTATCCCATCGGCGATCTAATCGCCGAGCGCGTCCGCGCCATGGGCGTGCAGCCGTTCTACAGGCACTTCAAGCATGACGGCGTGCAGGGCCCGAACATGGCGACGGTGTACAGCGACCGCGGCTATGGCGTACGGCCCCCCGTGGTGTTCTACAACCGCTCGAATGAAGCCGGCGCGCTCCTCAAGCCGGGCGATTTCGATTGGAAGGCGATCTTCGGGGCCGGCGTGCGCTGGTTCCACAGCGGCGGCATCTTCGCGGCGCTCTCGCCCACCACCTCGGAGCTGATCGTCGAAGCCATGCAGGCGGCCAAGGCGGCGGGCGCCGTGACGTCGTTCGATCTGAACTATCGCGCCAAGCTGTGGGCGATCTCGGGCGGCGAACAGCGCGCCGTCGAGGTGCTGGACCGCATCGTGCGGAACGTCGACGTGCTCGTCGGCAATGAAGAGGACCTTCAGAAAGGCCTGGGGATTCCCGGCGTGGACGTGCATACCACGTCCAAGCTCGATCCGAGCGCCTTCTTCGGCATGATCGGGCAGGTGACCAAGAAGCACCCGCAGGTCAAGGCCGTGGCGACCACGCTGCGCGAGGTGCACTCCACCAACCGCCATAGCTGGAGCGCCGTGGCCTGGATCGACGGCAAGACGTATACGGCGCCGACGGCCGAGCTCGATGTCTACGACCGCGTGGGCGGCGGCGATGGGTTCGCGTCCGGCTTGTTCTACGGCCTGCTGGCCGGCGAATCGCCCGAAGAGGCGGTGCGGCTGGGCTGGGCGCACGGCGCGCTGCTGACCACGTTCCCGGGCGACACCACCATGGCCACGCTCGATCAGGTCCGCGCCTTCGCGAAAGGCGGGTCCGCGCGGATTCAACGATGATGGAGATCCAGTCAAAGGCGGCGAAGATCAAACTGCTCCTGATGGACGTCGACGGCGTGTTGACCAACGGCAAGCTGTACAACGTGCCGGATGCGCAAGGCAACATGGTCGAGACCAAGGGCTTCGACTCGCAGGACGGCATCGGGCTGCAATGGCTGAGCTGGCACGGCATCCGGACCGGCGTGATCAGCGGACGCGTTTCGCCGGCCACGGCAGAGCGCGCGCGGCAGGTCAAGATGTCCTACGTTTACCAGGGGCACATCGAGAAGATCCCGATCCTGGACGAAATCATGGCGAAGGCCGGAATTGATCGCGACGAGGTGGCGTACATCGGCGACGATTTCACCGATATCGTCATCATGCACCGCGTGGGGCTGGCGATCGCCACGGCGAACGCGCGCGAGGAAGTGAAGCGCGAGGCGCACTACGTCACCAAAGCCGTGGGCGGCGAAGGCGCGGTGCGGGAGGTCGTCGAGATGCTGCTCCACGCTCAGGGCAAGTGGGGCGAAATCCTCAAGCATTACGAAATCGGGGCCGAAAGAGCCAACGGCTGACGCTTCGCAGTCCTGGTGGGGCTGAACGTGTCGACTCGATGTGTCGATTTTGCCGCCCGTCGTTCGATGGGAATATAGAGCGTGGGTTTCGGCCCCGCTGAAAAGCAAAGGAGACATGTCATGCGATTCATGATGTTGATGATTCCCAAGGGATATGAGAACGCCCAGCCGGGAACGATGCCGGACGCTAAAGCCGTCGCCGCGATGATGAAGTACAACGAGGAGCTGCAGAAGGCCGGTGTGCTGCTCGCGCTCGATGGACTGCATCCGCCCTCGGCGGGCGCTCGGGTTTCGTTCTCCGGAGGGAAGCCGAAGGTGACGGACGGGCCCTTCGCCGAGGCGAAGGAAGTGGTTGGCGGCTACTGGATGATCCAGGTGAAGTCGAAGGAAGAGGCGATCGAGTGGGCCAAGCGCTGCCCGGGCTCCGACAACGAGGTCATCGAAGTCCGCCAGGTGCAGGATTTTGCGGATTTTCCCGCGGATGTGCAGGAGGCCGCGAGCGGCTTTTCCGACCTCCAGAAACAGGCGGGGAGCGGCGGGTCGCAAAAAATGGCGTGAGTGTGTCGATTCCACGTCTCGCCATTCGATACACAACTGGAAGGAGATTTACCATGCGATTCTTGAGCATCTATTCGCACGCCGAGAGAAACACGCCGCCCACGCCGGAGGAAATGGCCCGGATGGGCAAACTGGTCGAGGAAGGGATGAAAGCGGGCTGGCTGCTGGTCACCGAAGGCTGCCTGCCGACGGCTTTGGGGGCGCGGGTACGGCGGTCCGAGGACAATATCAGCGTCACCGACGGCCCGTTTACCGAGCCCAAGGAAGTGGTCGGCGGGTTCGCCATTTTGAAGGCGAACTCGAAAGCGGAAGCCATCGAGCTCGCCCGCCAGTTTCTGGGCGTAGCCGGCGAGGGGACGTGCGAGCTTCGCCAGTTGTACGAGGCTCACACGTGCGCCGGCTCCGAAGCCGCGGCGCGGCCTTAACTTGCTTCAACCGGTTGGAGATGGTGTGATCGGTAGCAGTGAGTGCTACCGACACCCATCGCGCGATCGAGGCCGTCTGGCGGATTGAATCGGCGCGGCTGATCGCCGGACTGGCGCGGATCGTGCGCGATATCGGCATTGCCGAAGATCTCGCGCAGGACGCGCTGGTCGCGGCGCTCGAGCAGTGGCCGGAATCGGGCATTCCGGAGAAGCCGGGCGGCTGGCTCATGGGGGTGGCGAAGCATCGCGCGCTCGACCATCTCCGCCGCAACAAACTCCTCGATCGCAAACACGAGGAGCTCGGCCGTGGACTGGAAGCGCGGCAGGACAGCGCCGCGGCGGAGATCGAATCGGCGATGGACGACGATGTGGGCGACGATCTTTTACGCCTGATTTTCACCACCTGCCATCCGGTGCTCTCTCCGGAGGCGCGTGTGGCGCTCACGCTCCGCATGCTGGGCGGCCTGACCACCGATGAAGTCGCGCGCGCGTTCCTGGTCCCGGAGGCTACCGTCGCCCAGCGCATCGTCCGGGCCAAACGGACCCTCGCACAGAAGCGAGTGCCGTTCGAGGTGCCTCGCGGAGCGGAGCTGGCGAAGCGGTTGGCATCCGTGCTGGAAGTCATTTACCTGATCTTCAATGAAGGATACTCCGCGACTTCCGGAGATGAATGGGTACGGCCCGCGCTATGCGAGGACGCGCTGCGCCTTGGCCGCATCGTGGCGGAACTGGCGCCCCGGGAGCCGGAGGTCCACGGCCTCGTCGCACTAATGGAGATCCAGGCATCGCGTCTAAGGGCCCGCGTCGGCGCGTCGGGAGAGCCGATCCTGCTGCTGGATCAGAACCGGGCGCTCTGGGATCAGCTCCTGATTCGCCGCGGCCTTGCCGCTCTCGACCGCGCCGAAAAGCTGGGCGGAGCGCGCGGGGTGTACGTCCTGCAGGCTGCCATAGCCGCGTGCCATGCGCGGGCTCTCACGGCGGAGGCGACGGACTGGGCGCGGATCGCAGGGCTATATGGCGAGCTGGCGCAGATCGCGCCTTCTCCGATCGTGGAGGTGAACCGCGCCGTGGCAGCGGGGATGGTATTCGGTCCGGCGGCCGGCCTTGAGATTATCGATGGGATGGCAGACGAACCGGCGCTCGCGAACTACCATCTACTGCCGAGCGTGCGCGGGGATCTGCTCAAGAAGCTCGGGCGGACGGACGAGGCCCGCGCCGAGTTCGAGCGTGCGGCATCGCTCACGCGCAACGAACGGGAGCGGAATCTGCTGCTGGAGCGCGCGCGGGCGTGTCGCGCTGGAAGCGGCTAGTTCCCGGCGCACGCCGAAAAAAATCCCAATCCTCGACGAGATCAGGCGGGATCGCTCGACCAAGCGGCGTACCTCGCGCGGACCCGCCTACCGTATGTAATCACACACTCACGACTGAGCGCGCGCGTACATCACTCGCGTACCTGAGACAAAATGGGCAATCGGCTTTATCGGAGGGAACTGGATGCGTGGCGCGCGGCCCCAGCAAACGCGATCTCTTGCTCTGGTTGTCTTGCTGGCTTGTGCGCTGCCGTGCCTGGCCCAAGTCACGATTAACGAGTACGCGATTCCTACTCCCGGCGCATACCCGTGGGGAATCGCGAGCGGGCCGGACGGCGCGCTTTGGTTCGCGGAATCGCTCGGTAACAAGGTCGGCCGGATCGCCACCGCCGGCGCAATCACCGAGTTCACGATCCCGACCGCCCCTGCCGAAGCCTTGAACATCACCACGGGTCCGGACGGCAATCTGTGGATTGCCGAGCTCGTGGCGAACAAGATCGGCAAGCTCACGCCTGCGGGAGTCTTCACGGAATTTCCCCTCCCGACGCCAATTTCGTACATTTCCTCCGTTGCGGCGGGCCCCGATGGCAACGTATGGTTCACCGAGATGAACACCAACCGGATCGGCAGGATTACCCCCGGCGGAACGATCACGGAATTTCCGGCGCCGACCGCAGTGGCGGTGCCGTTCTGGATCACGAGCGGCTCGGACGGAAATCTCTGGTTCACCGAACAGGCTGCCAATAAGATCGGAAGGATTACGCCGGCGGGCGCGGTCACCGAGTTCGCCATTCCGACGGCAAACGCGGATCTTTACGGGATCGCGCAAGGGCCGGATGGCGCGCTTTGGTTTGCCGAGAACAACTCGCTGAAGATCGGACGTATCACGACCGCGGGCGCGGTTACCGAATTCCCGGTGCCGGGGCCCCTTGGCCCCGCAGTGATTACCGCGGGACCGGACGGGAACGTCTGGTTCAGCCTCCCGAGCGCCAACCAGGTTGGGAGGATTACGACGGCCGGAGCGGTCACACTGTACAACGTGAGGACCCCCGGCGGGAACAATTACGGGATTACCACCGGACCGGACGGCAACCTCTGGTTCACGGAGGGACTTGCGAACAATATCGCGCGCCTCACGCCAGCGGCTCCGGCGACCGTGCCGGTGCTTTCCGGATGGGCGCTGGCGCTGACCGCCTGTCTGCTGGCTGTGGCGGGACTGTTCGCGTGGCGCGGATTGTCGCCGGGTGCGCAGCAGGGCTGAGCTAGTCCCAGTTCAGCACGACCTTACCCGAGCAGCCGGACATCATTGCTTCGAAGCCCTTCTCAAACTCGGTGTAGTGGAAGCGGTGGGTGATGACGGGCTCGATATCAAGGCCAGACTGCAGCATCACCGTCATCTTGTACCAGGTCTCGTACATCTCGCGGCCGTAGATGCCCTTGATGGTAAGCATGTTGAAGATGACGGTGTTCCAGTCGATGGACATCGGCTCGGAGGGAATGCCGAGCATGGCGATTTTGGCGCCGTGGCTCATGTTAGCGAGCATGTCGCGGAAGCCGGCGGGATTGCCGGACATTTCGAGACCCACGTCGAAGCCTTCGGTCATGCCGAGCTCTTTCTGTACGTCGCGGAGCGTAGTGGAGCGGATATCGACGGCGCGGGTGACGCCCATTTTGCGGGCGAGATCGAGGCGGTAGGGGTTGACGTCTGTGATGACGGTGAAGCGCGCGCCCGCGTGCATCGCGACGGCCGCGGCCATGATGCCGATCGGGCCGGCGCCGGTCACGAGCACATCTTCGCCGAGCACGGGGAAGGAGAGCGCCGTGTGGACGGCGTTGCCGAAGGGGTCGAAAATGGCGGCGACATCGAGCGGCACGGATTCGTGGTGGCGCCAGATGTTGGTCATGGGGAGCGCGATGTACTCGGCGAACGCGCCAGGGCGGTTCACGCCGACGCCTTGCGTGTGGGCGCACAGATGGCGGCGCCCGGCGAGGCAGTTGCGGCAGCGGCCGCAGACCACGTGGCCTTCCCCGCTGACCAGGTCGCCGGGGGAGAAGCCCGCGACGTTCGAGCCGACCTCGACGATGCGGCCTACGAATTCGTGGCCGACCGCCATGGGTACGGGGATGGTCTTGCGGGACCACTCGTCCCACTTGTAGATGTGAACATCGGTGCCGCAGATGCCGGTGCGGAGGACCTGGATCAGGACGTCGTTGATGCCGATCTTCGGACTGTCGATCTCTTCGAGCCAGAGGCCGCGCTCGGGGCGCGATTTGACGAGGGCTTTCACTCCTTCCACGATAGCAACTGGACGAAAATGGGAGTGTGAAGCAGGTTGTGCTGTTTGCGGAAACCACCGGATATCAGATCCGCAGCTTCGACGACGCGGCGCGGCGGGCAGGCGTCCGGCTGGTGCTGGCGACCGACCGGTGCCACGTGATGGAAGACCCCTGGGGCGATCGCGCCATTGCGGTGAAGTTCGATCGCATCGCGGAGTCGCTGGCGGCCCTCCGCGGGATGCGGTTCGACGGCGTGGCGGCGGTGGGGGACCGGCCGGCGGTGCTGGCGGCGGAAGCGGCCGAGGCGCTGGGGGTCGCGTTCCATCCGGCGGCGGCGGCGCGGGCATGCCACGACAAACTGCGGGCGCGGGAGCTTTACCGGGCCGCGGGGCTGCCCGTGCCCGCGTTCTTCGAAGCGGCGGCGGAGGATGCGGCGCGCGCGCCGTATCCCTGCGTGCTGAAGCCGGTGGGTGGCTCGGCGAGCCGTGGCGTGATCCGCGCCAACGATCCGGCGGAGTTCCGCGCGGCGTACGCGCGCATCCGCAGGATGGGCGAAGGCCGCGTGCAGGTGGAGAGCTACATTCCGGGGCGGGAGTTCGCGGTCGAAGGGCTCATGACAGCGGGCTGCTTCCGGGCGCTGGCGATCTTCGATAAGCCGGACCCGTTGGAAGGTCCCTACTTCGAGGAGACGATCTACACCACGCCGTCGCGCGAGCCGGAGGCGGTGCAGAGCGCTCTGGTCGAGACGTCGGCGGCTGCCGCGGCGGCGCTCGGGCTGCGGCACGGGCCGGTGCACGCGGAGCTGCGGCACAACGCGGAGGGGACGTGGATCCTCGAGGCGCACGCACGGCCGATCGGCGGACTGTGCTCGCGCGCGCTGCGGTTTGCCGGCGGGATGCCGCTGGAGGAGGTCGTCCTGCGCCATGCCGCCGGGGAGGATGTGAGCGCGGTGCGGCGGGAACAGCGGGCCGCGGGCGTGATGATGATTCCGATCGCGAAGGAAGGGATCTACGAGGATGTGGAGGGAGTCGAGCGGGCGCGCGCGGTGCCGGGGGTCGAGGATGTGATCGTGACGGCGAAAGCTGGGCAGCGGATGCTGAAGCTGCCGGAAGGCGCGAGCTACCTTGGGTTCATCTTTGCCCGCGGCAAGACCGCGGGCGCGGTCGAGGAGGCGCTCCGCGCGGCACACGCGGAACTCCGATTCCGTGTGGCGACAGCGCTCGAAACGCTTAGTTGAGGGCTATGCCTTCGAGCGCGGCGGAACGTAGTCCGGCGGAAACGCGGCGCCTTCGCCGAAGAAGTAGTTCTCCATCTGCTGCAGCAGGAAGTCCTGCGCTTCCTTGGTGCCGAGGTTGAGGCGGTACTCATTCATGAGCATCTTCATGTGCTCGACCCACATCTTCCAGGCTTCCTTCGAGACATTCTCGTAGATGCGCTGGCCGAGCGGGTGGCCTTCGAAGGGCGTTTCGTCAAGGCCTTCCATCTCGCGCTGGAATTTGACGCAGAACACCTTGCGCGCGCCAGGGCGAATGGCGTTATTGATCTGGTTAAACCCTCCGTGACCGCAGCTCATGCAACCAGGATAGCAGGGGTCAGGGGCGGAAACCTATTGCCGAAAGGACCAGGGCGAGGTCCCGGGTGTCGGGCGGGGCGGTGAAGGTCTGGTCGGCCTCGAGCGTCACGATGGCAACGGCGCCATTGGGTTGAACGGGCGCGGTGGAGAGCGTGTACTGGCCGGGCGCGGCGTAGGTGTGGGACGCCACTTCGCGGCCGTCGAGCAGGATTCGGATTTGACGGGCGGGCGATTTGTCGTGAATCGCGAACGTGACCGAGAGCGGCTTCGGTTCGGCTGGACTCTT